>NZ_JBEOXU010000002.1:0-153001 GCF_040296725.1 Streptomyces sp. NPDC002044 | reverse complement strand
GCGCTGGACCACCGGCCGCTGACGCACCGGGCGCTGCGGGAGCACACGCCGGTGGCCGAGGCGCTGGCGGACGCGGTTCCGGCGTGGGAGCCGGGTACGGCGCACGGCTATCACGCCACGACGTACGGGCATCTGCTGAGCGAGGTGATCCGCCGGGTGACGGGGCTGACCGCGGGCCGGTACTTCGCCCGGCACATCGCCGCCCCGCTGGGCCTGGACTGCCACATCGGCCTCACCGACCCCGCCGACGCCGCCGGCGCGCACCTCGCCACCATGCTCGAATCCAAAGCCGAAGCCCTCATGAACGGCGAGGACCCCGGCGAGGTGATCGAGCTCCGCGACCCGACGACCCTGACCTACCGGGCCACGATCGGCAGCATGTCGCAGGACCCGGCGGACCCCGGGGTCGAGGACCCCTCGTACGGCGGGCTGGGCAGCGCCCAGTCCCTGGCCCGCCTCTTCGCCGCCCTCGTCGGCGAGATCGACGGCGTCCGGCTGCTCACCCCCGGCCGCCTCGCCGAGGTGACGCGCCCGCACTCCGAGGGGGACTGCCGCGTGATGCTGACCCCGCTGACGTGGGGCCTGGGGATGCAGCTGCCCGACAGTGCGGTGTTCCCGGCCTCCGCCGGACTGAAAACGGCATTCGGGCTCAGTGGAGCGAATGGGGTATTCGTATTCGCCGACCCGGAACGGGAGCTGGCATTCGCCTATGTGCCCAATGCCGGATCCACTGCCATGGGAAGCATGGACGAGCGGGTCCGCCGATTGGTGGAAGCCACCTACGACAGCGTCGGACGCATTCTCTGAATCCGGGCGCCCGAGGCCGCCCGGGCGCACCGCTCAAACGGCCCACCGGCCCTTTCGAAAGGAATCCGCTGTGAGAATCCTGTTCCCGGCCGCTCCGGGATACGGACTGATGCTGCCGCTCGTCCCCCTGATCTGGGCGGCCCGCGCCGCCGGCCACGAGGTGCTCGTCGCCACCACCGCCCACATGACCAAGGTCGCGGCGGCCTCGGGCCTCCCGGTGACCGACGTCTTCCCCCTGCGGGACGTGGGGGAGGACCTCGTGGCGGGGCCGGACGGCCCGGCCGACGCCGTGGGCGGCGGGGACGGCGTACCGGAGGGCTACTGGGAACTCGCCCGCTCCATGCGCCCGTTCGAGCTGTTCACCCTGGCCATGACGGAAGGCACCGTGGACGCGGGGCGGGAGTTCGGCGCGGACCTCGTCGTGTACTCCTCCGACCACGCGGCGGGCAAGCTGGCCGCGGTGGCGCTCGGCGTCCCGGCCCTGGAGGTCGGCAACCGGGTGTCCTGGTCGCTGCGGGACCCGGAGTTCCGCGGCGCCGCCCGGCACAACCCGCGGATGGGCATCGTGCCCGACGACGCCCCGGTGGTCCAGGGGCTGCGCCGGCGGCTGGGGCTCGGCGACCGGCAGCCCGATCTGCTCGCCCGCGTCGACCCCCGGGCCCCCAGCCTCGGCGGCCTGGCGGAGCCGGAGCCGGACGCGGACGACGCGGTGCCGTGGCTGCCGATGCGCTACGTCCCGTACAACGGCGGTGCGGTGCTGCCCGCATGGGCGATCCGGCGTCCGGCACGGCCGAGGATCCTGCTGACCCTCGGTACGGTCGTGCCCCTGCTGCCCGGCGGCGGCGGCAGCCTCGGCCTGCTGATCGAGGCCCTGGCGGACCTGGACGCCGAGGTGGTGCTCGCCGACGACGAGACGGACATGAGCCAGTTCGGGAAGCTGCCCGACAACCTGGTCCAGGCCGGTTTCGTGCCGCTCTCCGCGATCCTGCCGGACTGCGCGCTGATCGTGCACCACGGCGGCTCGGGCACCATGGCCGCCGCCGTGCACTACGGCGTGCCGCAACTGGTCGTCCCCAGCGGCGCGGACAACGAACTGTGCGCCCGCCGGGTGGTGGAGCGCGGCCTCGGCCTGTCCGTCGACCCGGCCGCGCTCGACGCCTGGACGGTACGGGAACTCGTCGGCCGGCTCCTCACCGAGCGGGGCTTCCGCGGCGCGGCCGCCGACGTACGGGACGAGGTGGCGGCGCAGCCGTCCCCCGCGGCCCTGATCGACACGGTCGCCGCGCGCTGGGCCGCCGCCCGTCCGGGCGCGTGAAACCGGCTGCGGCCGGGCCCCGGTCAGGGCCCGGCCGCAGCCGCTTCATCCGCTCCGCCTGTTTCTCTCGCCTGCGCACGCGGGCGCCTGCGCACCGTCGCGGGGCCTCAGTCGCGTACCCCGGACAGGTCCAGCGCCTTCATCGCCTGCTCCAGGATCCCGATCCGCTCCTCCAGACCGACCGCCACCGCGGAGATCATGACGCTGAGCGTGGTCACACCCGCGTCCGCGTACGCGCGCATCCGGCCGGCCACCCGTTCCACCGGCCCGACCAGCGAGGTCGCGTCGATGAACCCGGCCGGAACGGCCCGGGCCGCGGCGTCGCGGTCACCGGCCCGCGCCAGGCGGCTGACCTCCGCCGCGTCCGCTCCGTGACCGAGCCGGTCGGCCAGCGCGCAGTAGATGTTGCGGTCCGCGTCGCCGATGGCGAGCAGGTAGGCGTAGTGGGCCCGCAGCAGGTCCACGCACGCGTCGGTGTCCGGCCCGATGGCCGTCGCCAGGCAGGGCATCACGTCGAAGCCCTCCAGGGTGCGGCCGACCCGCTCGCGGCCCGCCGCGATGTGGCCCGCGGCCTGCGCGACCTGCTCCGGTGCGGCGAACACCCCGATCCAGCCGTCCGCGATCTCGCCCGCCAGCGCGAGGTTCTTCGGGCCGACCGCCCCCAGGTACACGGGTACGGGGTTCTGCGGCCGCTCGGTGAGCACGTGCAGCGGTGAGCCGCCCTGCCCCGGCGGGACCAGCCGGTAGTGCTCGCCCTCGTAGCGCACCGGCTCACCGGTCAGCGCCAGCCGCACGACCTCCACGTACTCCCGTGTCCTGGCCAGCGGATGCGCGAACGGGACCCCGTACCAGCCCTCCGAGACGTCCGGGTTGGACACCCCCAGCCCCAGCCGGAACCTGCCCCCGGACAGCGCGTGCAGCGTGGCCGCCGTCAGGCCGGCCAGCGCCGGGGTGCGCGCCGGGATCTGCATCACGCCCGAGCACAGCCCGATGGTCCGGGTCCGCCCGGCCACCAGGCCCAGCAGGCTCGCCGCGTCGGAGCGGTACCCCTCGGGGGCCAGGGCCACGTCGTAGCCCAGCTGCTCGGCCGCGACGGCCAGTTCCGCCCCTCCCTGGTAGGTCAGGTTCACACCAAGCTTCATAGTCCTGTCCTTCTGTGTGTCACACGGCCCGGCCCGGTCAGATCAGCAGGTGCGCGCCGCCGTCGGCCAGGACCACCTCGCCCGTGGTGTACGCGGCGCGGTGCAGCCCCACGACCAGCTCGGCGATGTCCTGCGGAGTGCCGGTGCGGCGCAGCGGAGTGGTCGCCCGCACGCGCTCGCGGATCGCGGTGAAGCCCTCGGTCCGGGTCCAGGGGGTGTCGATGAGTCCCGGCGCGATGGCGTTGACGCGTACGTCCGGTCCGGCGGTGGCCGCGAGCAGCCTGGTCATGTGGTTCACGGCCGCCTTGCTGACGGCGTACGGGATCGAGCTCCCGGCGGGCCGGACACCGGCCACGGAGGAGATGTTGACGACGTGACCGCCGCCCTGCCCGCGCAGCAACGGCATCGCCGCGACCGTGGTCTGCCAGGTGCCGACGACATTGACTCCGAGGATCTCCCGCCAGACGTCGCCCGTCGCCGCCGTGAGGTCCGCGTGGGGGATGGGGCGGGTGATGCCGGCGTTGTTGACCAGCAGGTCCAGCGCGCCGTATTCCTCTTCGATCCGGGCCATCAGGGCCTGTACGTCGGCCTCCTGGGAGACGTCCGCCCGGATGAAACGGGCGTCGGGGAGGGACGCGGCGAGCGCCCGGCCCGCCTCGACGCTCCGCGCGGCGTTGACGACCACCGACATGCCTTCGGCGCCGAGCCGGCGGGCGATGGCGGCGCCGATCCCCGAGGACGATCCGGTCACCAGGGCGACCTGTTTGCGGGTCATGCGAGGGATTCCCTTCCGAACGGGACGAGGGGTGCGGTGCGCCGGCTCAGAACAGCTGGTCGTGGTCGACCTGGCGGGACCGGTTGCGCACGACGCCGTCCTCGATCACCAGCACGTCGTGGACCACGCAGCTGGGGCCCATCGAGGGTTCCTTGACGCCGGGGCGCACGGTGACGATCAGGGCGTAGAACGTCGCGTCGTACGCGCCGTCCTCGCGAGGGCTCAGGTCGACCATGCCGAACCAGTGGCGGCGGCGCACCGGATCGTTGTCGAAGCGCGCGTGGAAGGCGCGCAGCTCGGCGACGATGCCGTCATGGCCCGTGGCCGGCGGCAGGCCGGGCGTGTGCTGGAACGCGCCGTCCGGGGTGAAGGTCGCCGCGTATTCCTCGAACCGGCCGCCGTCGAGCAGCTGGACCTGTCGGGCGTAGTGCTGGGAGACCGCTGTGTAGAGGTCCGTGAAGGTGCCGGCGGCGATCATCGAGATCCTTTCGGGCGCAGACGAAGGCGGAGGGAGCGCGGAGCGGCGCACCGGTGTGCGCCGCTCCACGCGACCGCGATCATCGTGCGACCGGCTCAAGTGCCGGTCGAAGGACCGCCCAGTCCCTCTCCACTCCCGGTCCACCCGCGCTCAGGCGTCCCTCAGGCGCGCGGCGCGGCGTCCCCCGGGCCCGTGGCGGGGCCGCCCCTCAGGCCTCGCAGCGCAGCGGCCCCCCGTGGTAGCGCGTCATCTCCGCGAAGAGGACGCCCATCTCCTCGATGACGAGCCCCATGTCCAGCGCCCCGCCGTGCGCGGCGTTGCGCTCCTCCGCGTAGGCCCGGTGCAGGTTGGGGATCAGCCGTTCCGTCTCCAGCAGTCCGGCGAAGGGGCCGAGGTCCGCCTCCCAGGCCGCCTGCGTCGGGGTGAGGTCCGCGGCCAGGGCGTCCCTGGCCAGTCCCTGCACCCAGCGCAGGTAGTCGGCGGAGGCGTCCAGGACCTCCACGCCACCCACCGGCCCGTGTCCGGTCACGACCGTCTCCGGCCCGAAGGCGCGCATCCGCTCGATGGCCGCCAGCGACCCCGCGATCGACCCCATCGGGCAGAACGGCGTGACGCCGGACATGGCGATGTCACCGGTGAACAGCACCTTCTGCTCGGGCAGCCACACCACCGTGTCGTTGGTGCTGTGCGCCACGCCCATGTGGACCAGCTCCGCCGTGAGGGAGCCCACGTGCAGGGTCATCCCGGCGCGATGGGTCACGGTGGGCAGTGCCAGTTCGAGCGCGCCCCAGGCGACTTCCGGCCACACCGTCGTGAGGTGCAGGCCGGCGGCGTCCATCTCCCGGCGCGTCTCGTGGTGCGCGTACACGGCCGCCTCGGGAAACAGGTAGTTGCCGAAGGTGTGGTCGCCGTGGGAATGCGTGTTGACGACGGCGGACGGAGCGGGCCGGCCGCCGGCCGTCACGCGCTCGCGCAGCGCCCGGGTGCGGCGTTCCGTGGCCGCGGTGTCGACCAGGGCGACGACGCCGTCCGAGGAGAGCACGCCCGCGTTGTTCACGCACCAGCCGCCGTTCGGCTGGACGTAGGCGAAGACCCCGTCGGCGACCTCGTCCAGCACCGGTTCAGGTGCCCGGGTCCTCGTACGAGCCTGGGTACGGGCTCCCGTACGCGCCGTCACGACAGCACGAAATCGGTCAGGGACAGCTCGGGGGTGTTCGACAGCAGTTCCTGGTGCAACGACTGCAGCCGGCCCGAGGGCTCGACGCCCAGTTCCCCGTTCAGTGCCGTCCGGAGGTTGCGGAACACCTCCAGCGCCCGCCAACTGGCCCCCGAACGCTGGTACGCGATCATCAGACACGCCGAGATGTTCTCGTGCATGGGGTGCTGCGCGACCAGCTTGCGGAGTTCCGGAATCAGGAGGGAATGCTTCCCGAGCCACAGGTCGGCCCGAATGCGTTGCTCCTGCACACGCATATAGGCTTCCTCCATCCCGATCAGCTCCATGGCCAGGGCCCGGCCGAGCGGGACGTCCATCAGGGCCGGACCCCGCCACAGCCCCATCGCCCGGCCCAGCAGTTCGGAGGCGTTCGTGGCGTCCCCGCGCTCCAGCGCGCTGTCGCCGCGGCTCGCGAGTCCCTCGAAGTCGGCGAGGTCGTACTCGCAGGGCGCCGCCAGCTGGTAGCTGCCGAAACGCGTGGTCAGCAGTTCCTTGGAGGCCGCGGCCGGCGGCGGGTCCTCGGGCAGCGCGGCGGCGATCAGGCGGCGCAGGTACAGCACGTACGTCTGGAGCGTGGTGAGCCCGCTGCGCGGGATCGAGTCCCCCCAGAGCTCTTCCATCAGCGTCGCGATGGGCACCACCCGGCCGCACCTCAGCGCCAGGAGCGTCAGCAGCTGCCGCTGCTTTCCGGCCGTCGGAACGATCGACCGGCCGTTCACCTCAATTGATATCGGGCCCAGCACGCCTATCTTCATGGAATACGGCGCTCCGGCTGATTCTACCTTCATACTTCATTCCCCCGTGGAAGAGTGTGAAATTAGCTGACATACGGCTTCGATGGCCGGTCGGAGATGCCAGGTGTGTGATGTGATCCGCATCGGACCGTGTGAATGCCTCCGAGGAAGCGGTGAAAGAAGTCCTTGAATGGACGAACAGGGCGCATTCGCCCCGGGTGTGCCTATCGGCAGTCGGTTGCGACTGGGGTGTCGAGTCTTCGTCCGGGCGTGACAGGGCAGGCAGGAGCCATCGCGGCACGTTCGTTCGCCACTGACATCACGCCCGTCCTTTCTGTGCGAGAGAACCTCTCGTGCGGCAGCGCATGATTCCCGGCGGCCAGAGATGATCGTCAGGCTACGACCTGCACAGAGTAAAATCAAGCAAAAGTCGAGTGGCTTGATAGGTGCACTGTGGTGCCTTGATATCGATGGCGACATTGTGTCATCGGGTGAGGTGTGATAGAGGCTTCGATAAAGCCGCTTCGGGCGTGCGGGTGCCGCGGAACGTCCCGTATTAACGGCTTGAGTGACGTCCAAGTGATTTCCCGTCGACCCCTGATCGCGCTCTCTCATACTCGGTCGGCCCCGAGTGAAGGAGATCAGCCCATGTACCCCACCTCCGTGGCCGAATCCCGACTGTCGCGTGCCGCACGCGGCGCCGCCGAACTCGCCGGTGCCCAGGCCGCGCGGGCCGAGCAGGACCGTTCCCTGAGCCCCGAGGTGGTCGGCGCCGTCGTCGCCGCGGGCTTCGCCCGCCACTTCGTGCCCCGTGACCAGGGCGGAGCCGGCGGCACCTTCGCGGAACTGGCCGAAGCCGTACCGGTGATCGGCGCCGTGTGTCCGTCCACCGCCTGGTGCGCCTCCATCGCGGCCGGACTCGGCCGCATGGCCGGATTCCTCCCCGAGGAGGGCCGGAAGGAGATCTGGCAGGACGGCCCCGACACCCTGGTCGTCGGTTCCGTCTCCCCGAAGGGCCGGGCCCGCCGGGAGGGCGACGGATGGCGCCTGTCGGGAACCTGGCCCTACGTCAGCCTGGTCGCACACTCCCACTGGGCCCTGGTGCTGGCCGTGGCGCCGGGCCCCGGAGGCGGCACCGAGCGCCGGATCCTGGCACTGCCCCGGTCCGCGTACCGCGTCGAACGCACGTGGTCCGACATCGGCATGCGCGCCACGGGCAGCGACACCCTCGTCGCCGAGGAGGTCTTCGTCCCCGACACCCTGACCTTCGCGGTCGACGACATGATGGGCGGGCGCCCCCCGGCGCCGGCCGAGCACTGCCATACCGTCCCCCTTCCCGCCGTCAATGGTCTGTTCTTCGCCCTGCCGATGCTCGGCGCCGCCCAGGGAGCACTGGCCCACTGGTCCGCGTACGCCGTCCAGCGACTGCGCGCGCAGGCCCCCGGAGCACCCGGCCCCGGCCCCTCCTTCTACGAGGAGACCCTGGCCCGTACGGCAGGGGAGACCGACGCCGCCCGGCTGCTCCTGGAGCGCGCCGCCGCCCGCGCCGACGCGGCCGCGGAGGTCACCGCGCTGGAAGCCGCCCGCGGCCAGCGCGACTGCGCGCTCGCCGCCGACCTGCTGGTGGGCGCGGTGGAGCGGCTCTTCCGCGCCTCCGGCACCGCCGGGCACGACGAGGGCGCCGTGCTCCAGCGGCTGTGGCGCGACATCCACTCCGCAGCGGGCCACGTGGTGCTCCAGTTCGGCCCGTCCGCGGCCGTCTACGCGCGCCACGCCCTGAACCCGGGGTCCTGAGGCGCGGCGCGGGGCGGCCGCGGCCGCGGCCGCCCAGGCGCCGTCAGGCCGCCTCCGGCTCGGCCTCGGAGGGCGGGCCCGGAGGAAAGGGGATCTCCGCGAGGATCGGCAGGAGCGACTCCTCCTCGTAGTCGAGGTGCGCGGTGAGCTCGTCCGACATCCGTGTCAGCTCGGTACGGAACCGCTCCGGGTCCGCGCCCGCGATGTCGGCCAGCAGCCCGCTCAGCTCCTCCTGGAGACGGGCCACCGTGCGGTGCTCGACGCGCAGCCGCTCGAACGCGTCGCTGAGGTGCGGGTTCTGCGCCTCCAGCATCGGGAACATGTGCGCGTCCTCGCTGACGTGGTGGAACTCCAGCGACTGGCAGAAGGCCAGGCACCGCTGCCGGATCTGGAGCCCGAGCCCCGGCGCCGGCGGCTCGCCCGGCCCCTGGTGCGCCGCCACGGCGGCGAAGTGGGCGTCCACCTCGGCCCGTACGTGGCCCAGCTGCGCGCGGAGCCAGACGTGGACCTCCACGAGCTTGTCGGCGAGGTTCCTGACCTCCGCGGGACCCTCGCCCTCGGCCACCTCGGCGGACTCGAGCACCACGACCGGCAGCACGCGCCGGGTGTTCTCCTGGTACTCGCCGTAACCCGGCTCCGCGCTCACCACGTGGGTGAACAGCTCCTCGCGCCGGGCCCCTTCGGCGGGGACCGCGATGGCCTCGAAGGACTCGGCGCCGATCTCCACCTGGACCAGCGGGTGCGCCAGCAGGTTGTGGTACCAGTCGGGGTGCTTGTCGGCACCGAGGTTCGACCCGATGACCATCAGCAGTTCGCCGTGGCGGACGAATCCGAGGGGCGTGGTGCGCTCCTCACCGGACTTGGCCCCGGTGGTGGTCAGCAGGAGCAGGTCACTGCCCTCGAAGTAGCCGCCGACCACTCCCTTGTTGGCGCGGAACTCATCGATGACGGACTGGTTGAAAGATGTGGGCATGATGCTTCGAATCTCCGTGGGGGCGCAGAACCGCATCGCAGTGCGGTGATGTCGGCCGGGAAGGTTCCGGAACGCGGAAGCCCGTGATGACGGGATCGCGGAACGCGGAGTGAGGTACGGCGTGCGGGGCTGCGTCACGCGGCTGTGCCGCGTACGGACGCGCCTCGGTCAGGCGTTGCCTGTGAGGTATGGACTCATGAAGGTCCCCTGCTGGCTGGTGGTCGCCCGACCGCCGGCCGGCCCACTGCTCTTGGCCGGCGTCACGCGCCACGATCTTGATTAAACCACGGGGTCCGCCGGTGTCAACGTGGTGGATCGGCGAATAGCGGCCGGTCCGTCCACGGGTCCAGCCGGATTCGAGTCATGCTGGAGCGCTCCTCAGGCGGCGGCCGCCACGATGCCGCCCGTCGTACACACACAGGGGAGGCACGATGCAGAGCACATCGATGACGCGACGCCGGCTGCTGGGCGCCGGAGCGGCGCTGGGCGGCGCCGTGGTGCTCGGATCGGTCGCCCAGGGCACGGCACGCGCCACCCCGCGCGTACCGGCGGACGGCGCGTGGCCGGACGAACTGATCCTGCCGGAAGGCTTCCACCCGGCGGGCATCGGCATCGGACCGGCCCCGTACGCGTACTTCGGCTCGCTCCTCGGCGGCGCGATCTACCGGGTCGCCCTGGCCACCGGACGCGGCAAGGTGATCAACCAGGGCGGCGGCGAGGGCCACTTCGCCGTGGGACTCCAGGTCGACGACCGCCAGCGCGTGTTCGTCGCGGGCGGCTGGGGGCGGACCGTCACCGTCATGGACGGCGTCACCGGCCGGGTGATCCGGACGTACGAGGTGGGCAACGCCGACACCTTCGTCGACCACCTCGTCGTCACACCCCGCATGGTCTGGTGCACCGACTCCTTCAGCGGCCAGCTGTTCGGCCTGCCCCTCGGGCCGGGCGGCCGCCTGCCCGCCCCGCACGAGGTGGTGACCCTGCCGCTGCGGGGCGAATGGGTACAGGGTCCGTCGGACGGCCTCAGCGCGACGGGCATCTCCACGACGCCCGACGGCAGGTCCCTGCTGGTGGTCAACATCCACGCCGACGGCGGCAGCCTGTTCCGGGTCGACCCGGCGACCGGCACCGCGCGCAAGGTGGACCTCGGCGGCGTCACCCTGCCCACCACCAACGGCATCCTGCTCCGCGGCCGCACGCTGTACGCACCCCGGAAGTCCGACCTCGCGGTGTTCCACCTCGACCCCACCGGCTTCGGCGCGCACCTGGTCAAGACCGTAGCGGACCCCCGCTTCGACACCCCGTGCGCGGCCGCCGTCCACACCGGCCGCCTCTACCTCCCGAACTCCCGCTTCCCCCTCCCCCCGGAGCCGGGCACCCCGTACAACGCGGTGGCCCTCTCCCTCCCCCTCTGACCCACCACGGCCAGGACAACGCGACAGGGGCCCGATCCCCCGGGGACCGGGCCCCGGACGGTCATGCCGGGTGGCCGGCCGCGACGGCGGTCGCCCGGATCGACTGGATGACGGACACCAGAGCCTCCACCTCGGCCTCGGGGAAGATCGCCTCGGGGCCGGTCGGGGCGAGAGCGGTGAACGGCGACTCATACAGCGCGTCGACGTCCATCGTGCCGTTGCGAGCCAGGTAGTCGATCAGCTCCTGGACGAAGCGGAGCTGCTGAGCCGTGAGCGCCGTGTCCCGCCGGAAGGTCTCGAAGGCCAGGTCCGCCGCCTCCCGCTCCAATCCGGTGAGCGACCGCAGGAACAGCCCGAGGCCGCCCTTGGCGTCCTTGACGTCGTCGATGTCGGCCGTGGTGCCGAGCCCGGCCTCGAGGAAGATCTTCTCCAGCTCCGACAGGTCGAGGGCGGTGATCTGCCGGTTGCGGCGGATCTTCCGGACGGCGAGCTGGTCCTGGTGCGTGTGGAGGTAGATCCGGACCTTCTGTTCGAACCGGGTGAGATGCGTGCCGATCTCCATGCCACTGAGACTGGCCGCGGTCAGGTCACCGAGCTCGTCCTCGAAGTCGGTGTAGACGATGCCGCGCCTGGTCCTCTCGATGAGCCGGACGAGACCGCGCAGGCGGCGGCGCATGGTCTCCAGCAAGGGCGGCGTGACGTCCTGCCACCACTCGTCGCCCGCGACCTCGTCGAGCAGGACGTGCTGTGCCCTGATCGTCGGAATGGTCAGCTGATCGAGCAGGGCGGACGCGATGTGCCGGACCTGGTCGCGGAGGCGGGCGACGTCCGGGTCTCCCTTCACGACGGCGAGCTGGAGCCGGAGCGCGAGCAGGTCGAACCGCTTGGCCTCCTCACCGTCGTCCTGGTCCCGGAAGGCGGTCGGAAGCCCGGCCAGGTGGTCGACGACCTCACCGTGCGCGTCGGGCGTGAACGCCAGCCAGGCGTCGAAGTCGTCGAAGCGGTCGACCTGTTCACGGTGCGGCCGGACCAGGACGTTCTCCCGGTTCATCGCCGTGACCTCGTCGTGCAGCCGGGTGGCCAGGTCCCAGCGCAGGCCGGAGTCACTGACGGTGCCGTCGGACTCAGGACGTACGGCGGCCCGCGCCGTGTCCGCCCGGCCGGCGCCCGACGCCTCGTCCAGCGCGAGGAGCAGGTCGGCGCGGCGCTCGAAGATCCGCTGACTCAGCGAGGGAGCGACCTTGCCCTCGGCGCGCATCAGGTTCTGGTTGAAGAACTCGATGTTCCGGCAGAGGTCGAAGACCAGGAAGCCGTCCTTGCTGCGGTTCGGACCGAACAGGTCGGGCGCGAGACGGGTACCGCGGCCGATCATCTGCCAGAACTTGGTCCTGGAACGCACCAGCCTGAAGAAGACGAGGTTGACGACTTCGGGGACGTCGATTCCGGTGTCCAGCATGTCCACCGAGATGGCGATCCGCGGCTGATCCGCCGCGTCGGAGAACCTCTCGATCAGGCTCTGGACGTACTCCTTGCGGTACGTGATGACCTGCGCGAAGGCACCCTTGAGGTGCGGGTAGTTCGTGTCGAACCGCTCGGCGATGAACTCGGCATGGCGGTTGTTGGCGGCGAAGACGATGGTCTTGCCGAGCTGGTCGCCGCCGTTGACCTTCAGGCCGTGCGTCATGAGGGTCAGCAGCATCTTGTCGACGGTGTCGGCGTTGAAGAGGTAGGTGTTCAGTTCCTCCGTGGTGATCTCGTCGGGGACGGCACCGTCCTCGCTCCACTCCGTCTCGTCCCACTTCTCCTTGTCCTCGTCGGACAGGTCGTCGTACTTGATTCCACCGCGCTGGAACTTCAGCGGGACATCGACGGCTCGCGGCGCCACCAGGTAGCCCTCGGCGACCGCCTGGTCCAGGCCGTACACGTCGGTGGGCACGCCGTCCTGGAGCGCGAAACGCCGGTACGTATTGCGGTCGACCTCGTCCTTGGGCGTCGCCGTGAGGCCGACGAGGAGCGCATCGAAGTAGTCGAAGACGGCGCCGTACCGCCGGTAGACCGACCGATGGGCCTCATCGACGACGATCAGGTCGAAGAAGCCCGGGCCGAAGGTGCGCCGGCCCTCGGCGTCGGTCTGACCCATCAGGTTCATCATGGTGGGATAGGTGGAGACGAACACCCGGGCATGGGGGTCCTTCTCCTCCAGCAGGTTGACCACCGGGGCGCCGGGCAGGTGCTTCCTGAACTCGACCGTGGCCTGTGCGACCAGGGCCTTGCGGTCGGCGAGGAAGAGGATGCGCTTGGCCCAGTTGGCGCGCATCATCAGGTCGCCGAGCGCGATGACGGTCCGGGTCTTTCCGGAGCCGGTCGCCATCACCAGCAGTGCGTGCCGCAGCGAGTCCTTCTCGAAGGAGTCGGCGATCCTCTGTATCGCGCGGATCTGGTAGTGACGGCCGGCGATCTGCTCGTTGACCGGCAGCGTGGCGAGATGGCGACGGCTGACCCGGCGCTGGACCAGGAGCCGCAGTTCTTCCTTGGTGTAGAAGCCCTGGATCTCGCGGGGCGGGTAGTGGAGATCGTCGAACAGGTAGGTGCGGTACCCGTTGGTGTAGAAGATCACCGGCCGCTGCGTGAACTCCGCCGCCAGAGCGTCGGCGTAGAGGGTCGCCTGGAACTTGCCCTGGTCCGGGTCCCGGGTGGTCCGCTTGGCCTCGACGACGGCCAGGGGCTTGCCGTCGTCGTCCCACAGGACGTAATCGACCTTTCCCCTGCCGGAGGGCGCGGCCGAGGGGGGCAGGCCGGTGACCGGGTACTCACGGTCCCTCGGCTGATCCAGCGCCCAGCCGGCCTCCTGGAGCAGGAGATCGATGATCAGGCTCCGGGTCTCGGCTTCGTCGTACGCGTGGGTGTCCTGCCGCGCTTCGTTCGCGGCCTTGGCCGCCTTGATCTGCTCCCGCAACCGGGCGACTTCGGCGTCCATCGCCTGGTTGTTCTTCCGCGTGGCGGCCAGTGCGGCATCCTGCGCCGCGTACGTCCCGGCCCGCGCCCTCAGCTCGGCCCGCCGGGCGACGCGCACCTGCGCCGGGACCGGCCGAGGGATCAGCGCGGTGTCGAACGCGAGGGCGTCCGCGGGCAGCAGGGCCTGGTCACGGGTGTAGGTGCGGGCCATCCAGAACAGGACGTGGAAGAGCTCGGCCACGGTGCGCACCGCGTCCTTCGGAGCCACGGGGCTTGTGCGGTGCACGGCGATGTCGCCCTGGCGCCGGATCACATCCATCTTCGCCCGGACCGCGGGACCGGCCGCCTTCAGGAGCGTCGGCTCGGCGATCAGCGCCGCCAGATCATCCTGAGGGGGCGGCTTGAGGGTGCCGTCCGCCTCGAACAGCCACGTCACCGCGAGCGCCAGCACGCGGCGGGTGTGGAACGCGGACGCCCGCGGGTCCGCGTACGCCAGCCGCTCGGCGTGGACGGCTTCACGGTGCAGCTCGGGCCATTCGGCCCGCAGGAACCCGAAATTGCTCACGCCGCTCCTTCACCGCCCGCCGCGCCCCCGTCGGGCCACAGCTCGCCACGGAACGCGCGGTGCTCAAGCGACGCGAACAGAGCATCGAGCAGAGAAAGGTGCCTCACCTGAGCCTGTTTGTGTCCGCGGATCGCCACCATCCGCGACGCGAACTCCTCCTGGAGCTCGACGGGGGGAACCATCACGGTCGTCTCGGTGATTTGCTTGATGTTGAGCGTGGGCTGCGCAACGGTACGCAGTTCCCCGACGAAATACCGCTGCACACTCGTCGTGCGGAGATGTTCGGCGAGGTACTCCCGCAGCGGCTCCGAGGAAATGGGAATGCGTGCGACGGCGCGTGCGACATTGGATCCGATGTCGGATTCCGACACGAGGGCGACCGATCCGATGGAACCGACGCAACCCACCAGGATCTCGCTCCCCCTCAGGCGCGAGCGTGCGTACTTCGCCTCGATCAGCGGGTCGATCGTTTTGATCGCGGAACGGTCCACACGTCCGTCCAGGAGATCGCCGACACGCACCAGAGGGACACCGCCCGGAACATCGTCGCCCGGCTGGATGACGCCGTAGTTGATCCGGTCATCCGAGTCGGCCAGGCCGGCCAGGCTGTCCGTGGGCCAGCCATGAGGGTTGGCGCGCGGGTCGCCGAACATGTCGTGGAACACCGACTGGGCGAGGGTGTCGAGGCAGGCGACGGTCCGGCGACGCTTGGAGCGCAGCGCCTGCACGTGATCCAGCAGCCGTGCGATGCGACGCTGATCCTCAAGTGTGAGAACCGGGAAGGGCATTGCGCCGATGTCTTCCCGATTCACCTGCTTGAAGGTCGCGCCCCTGCCCTTGGCCGCCAGCGCCGGTGCGCTGAAGGCAAGCCAATTCCACAGGAAACGGGAGTCCACGTCCGCGCCGGCCCGCAGGGCCGCGACTCCACGGCCCAGGCAGTATTCACCGTCCGACAGGATCTTGGCGCCGATGGAAGCGCGAATCCCCAGGATCACGTCTCCTGCCCTGGACAGCTTGGACGCTTCGGTCGTGTACTTCTTCGGGGCCGGCCTTCCGTCTCGGAAATCACCGGCGCCGGCGATCAGCGGCCAACCCTCACCGGCGGTGTTGTACGCGCTGCCTTTCGGCGCCTGCCCCATGATGACGGAGCAGACCTCGTCCAGCCGGGCCGTCGCGCTCATTCCAGCATCCCCTTCAGGTCGCTCATCCCCTGCTGGATCTCCGCCTCGATCCGCGCCAGTTCGTCCATGATCGAGCCGGGTGCCCTCATCTCCACTTCCTCGTGGACGGTCTCCTTGTACCGGCTGAGGCTCAGGTCGTAGCCCTGAGCGGCGATGTCCTCCCTGGGCACGCAGAAGCTCCGCTCGGTGCGCGCCCTGTCCTGCTCGCTTCCGTTGCGTCGCCGCCAGCGGGTCAGTACGTCAGGCAGGTTGTTCTTGGCGTGCTCGTCCCGACTCAGCACGCCGTCCCGCACGAGCGGCCCCAGCTTGTCGTCTCCCAGGAGCGGCGTGCGCTTGTCGTCCAGACTCCAGCCGTCCGCGGTGACGTCGTAGAACCAGACGCTGTCGGTGCCGCCGCTGTTGGTCTTGGTGAAGAACAGGACCGCCGTCGACACCCCCGCGTACGGCTTGAAGACGCCACCGGGCAGCTTGACCACGGCGTCCAGCTTGTGGCCTTCGACGAGCAGCTTCCGCAGTTCCTTGTGCGCGTTGCTGGAGCCGAACAGCACTCCGTCCGGGACGATGACCGCGGCCCGGCCGCCGGGCTTCAGCAACCGCAGGAACAGGACGAGGAACAGCAGCTCGGTCTTCTTGCTCTTGACGACCTTCCGCAGGTCCGCCGCTGTCTCGTCGTGATCCAGGCTGCCGGCGAAGGGCGGGTTGGCGAGGATGAGGGAGTAACGGTCGGCTTCGCCCGCCGCGCTCTGCGCGAGCGAGTCGCGGTAGCGGATGTCGGGGTTCTCGACCGAGTGCAGCAGCATGTTCATGCTGCCGATGCGCAGCATGGTCCTGTCGAAGTCGAAGCCGTGGAACATGCTCTCGTTGAAGTGCTGTCGCTGGGCCGGTGCGAACAGCGCCTCGCGGTGCGTGCGCTCCACGTATTCGGCGGAAGCCACCAGGAAGCCGGCCGTGCCGCAGGCCGGGTCGCAGATCTCGTCACCCGGCTGTGGGGCCATCATCTCCACCATGAGCTGGATGATGTGCCGGGGCGTACGGAACTGCCCGTTCTGCCCAGCCGTGGCGATCTTGCTGAGCATGTATTCGTACAGATCGCCCTTGGTGTCCCGGTCGCCCATGTCGATGCCGTTGATCATGTCGACGGCTTTGGCGAGCAGGTTCGAGGTCGTGATGGTGAACCGCGCGTCCTTCATGTGGTGCGCGTAGGTGGACCCGTCACCGCCCAGGTCGCGCAGCCAGGGGAAGACGCGGTCACGCACCTCGGTGAGCATGTTCGCAGGGGACTCGTTGACGAACACCGACCAGCGCAGGACCTGATCGTTCTCCGTGAAGATCGGGTTCTCGACCGGCCGCCCGGTGCGCCGGGCCCTGTTCTCCTTGGCCTGCTCCAGGATGTCGATGCGCCGGATGAACATGAGGTAGGTGATCTGTTCGATGACTTCCAGCGGGTTGGAGATGCCTCCCGACCAGAAGGCGTCCCACAGTCGATCGATCTTGCTCTTCAGCTCACCTGTCATCACGCAGAGCAGGCTAGCCGAGCAGCCGGCGGCCGGACCACGAAGACCGAGGCCGGCCTCGTGACCTGTCTCCCGTCGTGGACGACATGCCGCCCCAGGACACCTGGCCGGCCGGCCATCAGCCGCGCGTCCATGGGTTCCCCGAACGGCCGCATGAGGCGCCCAACGTCGTTGCCACGTCCATGCGGTGGGCCCGAGGGATGGGGGTCGGCGCACGCGTCCGAGGCCCTATCGTGCCCTCATGTCCGCCGATCTGATGCGTATCGTTTCGCGTGATTCCCCGATGGCCCTGGCCCAGGTCGAGCGTGTCCGCGCGGAGCTGGCAGCGCTCCACCCGCACGTCAGGACCACCGTCCTGCCGGTGAAGACCACGGGCGACACATGGATGGGCGACCTCGCCCGGGTCGAAGGGAAGGGCGCGTTCACCAAGGAGGTCGACGCCGCACTCCTCGCCGGGGAGGCGGACCTCGCGGTGCACTGCGTCAAAGACGTCCCCGCCGACCGGCCGCTCCCGGCGGGGACGGTCTTCGCCGCCTTCCTCAAGCGCGACGACATCAGGGACGCTCTGATCCACCCGGAAGGTCTCCCCCTGGACGACCTGCCGCCCGGACCCGGATCGGCACCTCCTCCGTGCGCCGGATCGCCCAGCTCGCCGCGTCCCACCCGCAGCTGGAATGCGTTCCGATGCGCGGCAACGCGAACAGGCGCCTGGAGAAGCTGGACGCCGGTGAAGCCGACGCGCTCCTCCTGGCCGTCGCCGGTCTGGAGCGGATCGGCCGCACGGACGTCATCACCGAAACGCTGTCGGCCGACGTGATGATGCCGCCCATCGGGGCCGGCGTCCTGGCGTTCCAGTGCCGGGAGGGCGACACGGACCTGATCGACCTCGTCAGCGGGCTCGGCGACCGCGACGCCCACCGGGAGACTCAGGCCGAGAGGATGTTCCTGCACGTGCAGTCACTCAGTTGGTCACCCAGACGCAGAAGAGACCACCTACTGAATCAGTAGGTGGTCTCTGACCTGGTACTACAGCGTCGGGGTGGCGGGATTTGAACCCACGACCTCTTCGTCCCGAACGAAGCGCGCTGCCAAGCTGCGCTACACCCCGATCGTCGCCTTGGCAGCGTGTGCTGTCCTGGCGACATCGATTACTTTAGCGGACCTCCGGCCGGAGACGAAATCCGGTTTACGGGCTCCGGGGCCGGAACCAGCGGGGAGGCCCGGCGGAAGTGGTCCGCCGCCACCAGCGCGAGCCCGAGGGCGTAGAAGGCGAGGCCCAGTACGGCGGCGTTCAGCGCGACGCGGGCGTAGCCGTACAGGGCCACGTCGACGAACGGGTACGGGTAGCGGCCCTTGGTGCCGGGGGCCAGCAGGGCGCCGCGGACCAGCGCGAAGGTCACGTACGCCAGGGGGTAGGCCAGCCACTGGAGGGCGTGGCGCGGGCGCAGGGTGCGCGGGGCCGTCAGGAGGAGGAAGTCCAGGACGGCGCCGAGCGGAGTGACCGTGTGGAGGAGCTGGTTCGCGACGGCCTTGGCGCCGGAGAGCTCGGAGAGCTCCGCCGCCACGTTGAAGGGGCTCGACGGGTTGGCCAGGACCAGGTGGAAGACCAGGCCCGTGACCAGGATGTAGAGGAGTACGCCGCCCCGCCACAACGGGGCGGCGTCCGGTCGCCGCTGCCAGGTGCGGGCCGCCGAGAGCGCGAAGACGGCCGCGACCAGGATGTTCGTCCAGATGGTGAAGAAGCTCAGCACCAGCGGCACGCTGCCCAGGACGCACTCGATGACGATCCCCGTCGCGGCCGCCGCCGCGATCAGGGCACGGAAGGCCGTGGCGGTGGCGCGGGCGAGGCGGTGGGGCGGGGGCGGCGGCGGGGTCATGCCGTCAACGTACGGGCGCCGGCCTCGGGAGTTCCCGGGGGCCCGGCGTCAGCGTCAGGAGCGTCGCCTCCGGAGGGCAGGCGAAGCGGACCGGGGTGTACCGGTTCGTGCCGCAGCCCGCCGAGACGTGGAGGTACGCGCGGTGGCCCTCCGTCTCGTGCGTGGAGAGCCCCTTCACCCGCTTCGTGTCCAGGTCGCAGTTGGTGACGAGCGCGCCGTAGAAGGGGATGCACAGCTGTCCGCCGTGCGTGTGCCCGGCGAGGATCAGCGGGTACCGGTCGGCGGTGAAGGACTCCAGGACGCGCAGGTACGGGGCGTGCACGACGGCCATCGAGAAGTCCGCGTCCCTCTCCGGGCCGCCCGCCACCCGCTCGTAGCGGTCCCGCTTGATGTGCGGGTCGTCCAGGCCGGTGAAGGCCAGCTCCAGGCCGTCCAGCTTCAGCCGGCCCCGGGTGTTGGTGAGGTTCAGCCAGCCCGCCGCGTCGAAGGCGTCCCGCAGGTCCTCCCACGGGTTGTGGACGGCGCCGACGACCGGCTTGTTGCCGTTCAGCCCGTGCCGGCCCTGCGTCCGCTCGATCAGGTAGCGGCCGGGGTTGCGCAGCCGGGGCCCGTAGTAGTCGTTCGACCCGAAGACGTACACGCCGGGGAAGTCCATCAGGGGGCCGAGGGCGTCCAGCACCTCCGGCACGCCCTCGGTGTCCGAGAGGTTGTCGCCGGTGTTCACGACCAGGTCGGGGCGCAGGCCGGCGAGCGACTGCAGCCAGGCCCGCTTCTTTCGCTGCCCGCCGACCATGTGGATGTCCGACACCTGGAGTACGCGCAACGGGCGCATCCCCGGGGGCAGGACGGGCACCGTGACCCGGCGAAGGCGGAACGACCGCGCCTCGAATCCGGCGGCGTAGGCCACACCGGCGGCCCCCACCGCCGCGATTCCGGCAGCGGCCTTCAGAGGTACTCCGTAACGCGCGCGCATGGACCCATCGTCGCAGACCGGGAAAACGCGCGGGCGCCATCACCCCCGTACCTGGCAGACTCATGTCCATGACCACGCTCAAGGCCAGGCTCCAGGAAGACCTCACGACCGCCATCCGGGCGCGCGACGAGCTGCACTCGTCCACGCTGCGCCTGACCCTCACCGCCATCACCAAGGAAGAGGTCGCCGGCAAGGAAGCCCGCGTGCTCTCCGACGAGGAAGTCCTCAAGGTGATCGCGAAGGAGGCGAAGAAGCGCCGCGAGGCCGCGGACGCCTTCGCCCAGGGCGGCCGTCCCGAGCAGGCCGCCCGGGAGACCGCGGAGGGCGAGTTCCTCGACACGTACCTGCCCCGGCAGCTCTCCGACGACGAGCTCGTCGCGATCGTGACGCAGGCCGTCGAGGAGGCCAGGGCGGCGGGAGCCGAGGGGCCGCGGGCCATGGGCGCCGTCATGAAGATCGTGAACCCGAAGGTCGCCGGGCTGGCGGAGGGCGGGCGCGTCGCCGCCGTCGTCAAGCGGCAGCTGTCCTGACCGGACCCCGTCGAACGGGTGAGGGCCCCAGCCGTATCCGGCTGGGGCCCTCACCCGTTCCGCGCCTCACCCGTTCCGCCGCCTCGCGCGGCCCGCGCGCCTAACGGTCGTCGCGGCCGCCGATGAGGCCCGGGTCCAGTGAGATCCCCGGGAAGGGGTCGTCCTGGTCGCCGCCGCCTCCGTTGCCCCCGCCTCCGTTGCCGCCGCCGCCCGTGCTGGCGGCTCCCGCGACGGTCTGCCCGCCGGTGCGGCCGCCGGGCTTGTTGTCTCCGCCCGGCTTGCCCGGCTTACCGGGCTTGCTCGGGTTCGTCGTCGGAGGCTTGTTGCCGCGCGGGCCGCCCGCCGGGACGTTCGGCTCCGGGATGCTGACCGTGGTGAAGTTGGGGGCCTCGCGCCCGGACAGCGCGCCCGAGACCGCGTCCTTCCAGATCGGACCGGGCAGCCCGCCGCCGAAGACCTTGTCGTAGGACCGGCCGCCGATCACGATGTCCTCCATCGTGATCTTCTTCGCGCCGCCGGAGCCGACCCACACCGCGCCGGAGACGTTCGGCGTGTAGCCGACGAACCAGGCGTTGTAGCGGTTGTCCGTCGTACCGGTCTTGCCCGCGCTGTCGCGCTCGCTCAGGCCGGCCCGCTCACCGGTACCGGAGTCCACCACCCCGCGCAGCAGCGTGTTGATGGTGTCGGCGGTGTCCTGGGACATCGCCCGGTCGCACTTGGACTTCGGCACCGCGAGGGCCTTGCCGTGCGAGTCGGTGATCGACTCGATGGCGACCGGCGTGCAGTAGGTGCCGCGGTTGGCGAAGGCCGCGTACGCGTTGGCCATCGTCAGCGGGGACATCTCCTCCGAGCCGAGCGCGATGGCCGGGCCGTCGGCCAGCTTCGCACCGCTCGCCGGGACGACACCGAGCTTCTTCGTCATCTCGGACACCGGGCACAGCCCGATCTCGGAGATCATCTCGACGAAGTAGGTGTTGATCGACTTCTCCATGGCCGTCCGCAGCGCGTAGGGGCCGATCTCGTCCTCGGTCTCGTTCTCCGCCGTCTCCTTGGTGACGTTGACGTACTGCGAGCCGTCGCAGCGGGAGATCGGGCTCGGGTAGTCCAGCTTGTTCGGCGCCGGGTACACCTTCGTCGGCGGCAGGCCCCGCTCCAGCGCGGCGGCCGCGATGAAGGGCTTGAAGGTCGAGCCGACCTGGAAGCCGAAGTTGGAGCCGCCCATCCGCTTGTCCACGGAGTAGTTGATCTGGGTCTCGTTCTTGCCGAAGCCGTACGGCTTGGACTGACCCATCGCCAGGACCCGCCCGGTGCCCGGCTGGACCAGGGTGACCGCCGTCGCGATCGAGTCCTCCTGGTAGACGTGGTCCTTGATCGACTCGTTGGCCGCGTCCTGCGACTGCGGGTCCAGGGTCGTCCGTACGGTCAGGCCGCCCTGGTTCCAGACCTTGGCCCGCTCCTCGCGTGTCTTGCCGAAGACCGTGTCGGTCAGGAAGGTGTTGCGGACGTAGTCACAGAAGAAGCCGGCGCCCTTGACCGCGGTGATGCAGCCGTTGCGCGGCTTCGTCACCTTCAGCGTGACGGGCTTGGCCTTCGCCGCGTCCGCCTCCGCCTGCGAGACGTCCTTCATGTCGGCCATCCGCTGGAGGACGATGTTGCGGCGCTTCATCGCCTCCTGCGCGTCGTTCACCGGGTCGTACCGGCTCGGCGACTGCACGACCCCCGCCAGCAGCGCCGACTCCTCCAGGGCCAGGTCCTTGGCCGGCTTGCTGAAGTAGCGCTGGGCGGCGGATTCGATTCCGTACGCCTGCTGGCCGAAGTACGTGATGTTCAGGTAGTTCTCGAGGATCTTCTTCTTCCCGAGTTCCTCCTCGACCTGGATCGAGTACTTCAACTCGCGGATCTTGCGTCCGAGGCTCTTCTCCTGCGCCTCGCGGACCTTCGTCTCGTCGTCGCCGGCCTCTTCGACGAAGACGTTCTTCACGTACTGCTGGGTGAGGGTGGAGGCGCCCTGCGCGGCGCCGCCCTCCTGCGCGTTGCGGTTGACCGCGCGCAGGATCCCCTTGAGGTCGACCGCTCCGTGTTCGTAGAAGCGGGAGTCCTCGATCGCGACGATCGCCTTCTGCATGTACGGGGAGACCGCCGTGAGCGGGACCACCTGCCGGTCGCGCGAATAGACCGTGGCGATCAGGCCACCTTCGGAGTCCAGAATCGTGGTCCGCTGGCTCAGCGGCGGAGTCTTGAGGTTGGCCGGGATCTCGTCGAATCCCTCGACGGTGCCCTTGGCCGCGATGCCCAGGGCGCCTGCCGCCGGGATGGCCATGCCTGCCAGTACAACTCCGGAGAGAACGGACACCCCGAGGAACTTGGCGGCCTGCTGGCTCCCCGTGAGCCCGCCGCCCGAGCGCTTCTTTCCCATGGAGGGCAGCCTACGTTCTGATTCACCGGACACGCGCGAATGCCTTGGCCTAAGCTGTCCCCAACTGTCACAGCAGTGCGGTATGACATCAACCCCTCGGCTTGTTTTTCACCCTTCCCGAATGGGGTGGACGCATGTCCGAATCCCGCCCCCTGTGCCATCCGAGCCCCGCCGGTGGTATCCCGATTTCACCCGAATCGCCGGAATGGCCGGGCATGTCGCCGGATCACTCCGTCGGGTGATCTGCCGCTTACCCATAGTCCGTTCGGACCATTCAAGATTGGGCCCGTCGGGGGTGTTGCGCGGTGCCCACCTTCCGTAACGTCCTCAACTGGCAGCGGTGAATATGCCTCTGCCGCCGTGGGGGAGCCTCGATTCGGGAGAGGACGGCGCCGGGATGGGCTGGGTTACCGACTGGAGTGCGCAGGCAGCCTGCCGCACTACCGATCCGGATGAACTGTTCGTTCAAGGAGCGGCACAGAACAGGGCCAAGGCGGTGTGCACCGGATGTCCGGTGCGGACCGAATGCCTGGCCGACGCCCTCGACAATCGCGTCGAGTTCGGCGTGTGGGGCGGAATGACCGAGCGGGAACGACGTGCGCTGCTGCGCCGGCGTCCCACCGTCACCTCGTGGCGACGGCTGCTCGAAACGGCTCGTACGGAGTACGAGCGCAGTACCGGCATCCTCACCATGGATGACGACACGGAGATCGACGTTCCGTACGAGACGTACGCGGCAGCCGGGTAACCGTCGGCACCGCGTCGTAGGGACGCCTACGCTCCGGCCGGAACCCCGGCCGCGAGTCGCTCTCCGATGGCCCGCAGCCCGGCGAGGTCGTGCACGTCGCCGGGCAGGGCGGCCACTTCGGCCACCGCCACTTCGGGGTGCAGTGAGGTGAAGCGGTCGCGTGTGCGTCGTTCACGCGCGATCACCTGCATCCTCTCGGCGTGCAGGCGCAGCAGCCCCGCCGTGATCACGTCCGCCGTGATCACGCTGTCGGCCGTGCCGGTGCCGTCGGCTCGGTGCGTGCCGTCCTCGTCGCGCGCGCCGTCGTCGCGCGCGTCGTACTCGTCGTACATGTCGACTTCCGCGGTGTCGCGTGCGGCGCTGGGGGAGCCGGTCTCGGGAGTCCGCGCGGAAGTGGCGGCGGCCTCCGCGGCCGCGTCACGAAGTCCAGCTTTCCCGGACTCCTGATCGACAATGCACCCTTCCTCAAGATTCTCTGCGGCGGCCAACGCCCGCTCCGCGGACAGCTGGTCGGCGCCACTGCCGTGCACCCGGTTCAGTACCAGCCCGGCCAGCGGCATGCTCTCCGCGGCCAGCCGCTCCACGAAGTACGCGGCCTCGCGCAGCGCGTCCGGTTCCGGGGCCGCGACCACGAGGAAGGCCGTTCCGGGAGCCTGGAGCAGCCGGAAGGTGGCGTCCGCGCGGGTGCGGAACCCGCCGAACATCGTGTCCATCGCGGCCACGAAGGTCTGTACGTCCTTCAGTAGCGAGGCGCCCATCAGCTTGCTCAGGGTGCCCGTCATCATCGACATGCCGACATTCAGGAACTTCATCCCGGCCCGGCCGCCCACCTTCGCCGGAGCCATCAGCACCCGGATGAACTTCCCGTCCAGGAAGGACCCGAGGCGTTTGGGGGCGTCGAGGAAGTCCAGCGCCGAACGGCTCGGCGGGGTGTCCACGATGATCAGGTCCCAGTCGTCCCGGGCCCGCAGCTGCCCCAGCTTCTCCATCGCCATGTACTCCTGCGTGCCCGCGAAGCCCGCCGACAGGGACTGGTAGAAGGGGTTCGCGAGGATGGCCCGGGCGCGCTCGCCGTCCGCGTGCGCCTCGACGATCTCGTCGAAGGTCCGCTTCATGTCCAGCATCATGGCGTGCAGTTCACCGCCGTCCGCGCCCACGGAATCCACCTTGCGCGGCGTGTTGTCCAGCGAGTCGATGCCCATCGACTGGGCGAGCCGCCGTGCCGGGTCGATGGTCAGCACCACCGCCTTGCGCCCGCGCCCGGCCGCCCGTACGCCCAGTGCCGCGGCCGTGGTGGTCTTCCCGACCCCGCCCGAACCGCAGCACACGATGATCCGGGTCTCCGGGTCGTCCAGCAGCCGGTCGACCGCCAGCCGCGGCGGAGTGTCCAGGCCCACGGTGTCCACCCCCTCGCTCATTCGGCCACCGTCTGCTTCCGCAGGTCCTTGGCGAGCGCGTACAGCCCCGCCAGATCCATCCCCGTGCCCAGCAGGGGGAGTTCGTACGCGGGCACGTCCAGCCCGTTCAGCACGGCCCGCTGCGTGCGCTCCAGCTCCACCCGGCCCGCGTGCTCGGCCGCCTGCGCGACCAGCGGGTCCACCAGCCGCTCGGCCAGCCCGCCGCGGCGCGCCCCGCCGAGCCCCGCCCGGGACAGCGCCTGCGCCACTCCGGCGCGGTGGTCGCCGGCCGCCGCGCGCAGGGTGTCCTCGTCCAGGTGGTGCGGCCGCACCATGTTCACGACGATCCGGCCGACCGGCAGCCCGGCCTCCCGGAGCTCCGCGATGCCGTCCGCGGTCTCCTGCACCGGCATCTCCTCCAGCAGGGTGACCAGGTGCACGGCCGTCTCGGGGGACTTGAGCACCTTCATGACGGCCTGCGCCTGGTTGTGTATCGGCCCGAACCGGGCCAGGCCCGCGACCTCGTCGTTCACGTTCAGGAAGCGGGTGATCCGGCCGGTCGGCGGCGCGTCCATGATCACGTGGTCGTAGACGAACCGGCCGGTCTTGTCCTTGCGCCGGACCGCCTCGCACGCCTTGCCGGTCAGCAGGACGTCCCGCAGCCCGGGGGCGATGGTCGTCGCGAAGTCGATCGCGCCGAGCTTCTTGAGGGCACGGCCCGCCGAGCCGAGCTTGTAGAACATCTGGAGGTAGTCCAGCAGCGCCCGCTCGGCGTCGATGGCGAGCGCGAAGACCTCACCGCCTCCGGGAGCGACGGCGATCTTCCGTTCCTCGTAGGGGAGCGCCTCGGCGCCGAAGAGCTGCGCGAGCCCCTGCCTGCCCTCGACCTCCACCAGTAGAGTCCGCCTGCCCTCGCGTGCGAGGGCGAGCGCGAGTGCGGCGGCGACCGTGGTCTTGCCGGTGCCGCCCTTGCCGCTGACCACCTGGAGCCTGCTCACAGCGTCCGAGCCTAACCACTCGGCTCACGGGACGCGCATGAGCCCCGCATCACAGGCACTACCCTCGCTCCCATGACCAAGAAGTTCGAATACGCGACCGTCCCCCTGCTGGTCCATGCCACCAAGCAGATCCTGGACACCTGGGGCGAGGACGGCTGGGAGCTCGTCCAGGTCGTGCCCGGGCCGAACAACCCCGAGCAGCTGGTGGCCTACCTCAAGCGGGAGAAGGCATGAGCGGTGTCGTCGAGGCGCGGCTGGCCGAGCTCGGCCTGACCCTGCCGGAGGTCGTCCCGCCGCTGGCCGCGTACCAGCCGGCCGTGCGGTCCGGCGCGTACGTGTACACCGCGGGCCAGCTTCCGATGGTCAAGGGCAGCATGCCGGTCACCGGCAAGGTCGGCGCCGAGGTTTCGGCGGAGCAGGCCAAGGAGCTCACCGCCGTCTGCGCGCTGAACGCCCTGGCGGCCGTCAAGTCGGTCATCGGTGACCTGGACAAGATCGTGCGCGTCGTGAAGGTCGTCGGCTTCATCGCCTCGGCCCCCGACTTCACCGGCCAGCCGGGCGTGCTGAACGGCGCGAGCGAGCTGCTGGGCGAGGTGCTCGGCGAGAAGGGCGTCCACGCCCGCAGCGCGGTCGGCGTGGCGGTCCTCCCGCTGGACGCGCCCGTCGAGGTCGAGATCCAGGTCGAGGTCGAGCCCTCCGCCTGACGCGGCAGGCCGGCCCGTCCGCCGGCCCGTCCGCCTGTTCGTCCGCCTCTCGTCCGCACGGATGCGGGCCGGGTCGCGCGGTGCGCGGGCCGGTCCGCATCCGTCGGTGCTCCCGTTACGCGCGGGGCCGCCCTCGGGTCCGGGGCGGCCGGGCGCCGCACGGTCCCCCTCGAACATCGGGCCGGATGGCCGTAGCATCCCGCCATGCCGAATGGTCAGTCGTACGGTCAGCAGCAGCCCCCCGCCGGAGGCCAGTGGTACCCGCCGGAGTGGCCCGACCGCATCCGCGCGCTCGCGGACGGCTCGATCACCCCGGTCGACCCGCGGCGCGCCGCCACCGTGATGCTGCTGCGCGACACCCCCGCCGGGCCCGCCGTGCACATGCTCCGCAGGCGGGCCTCCATGGCCTTCGCCGGGGGCGCGTACGCCTATCCCGGCGGCGGCGTCGACCCCCGCGACGAGGAGCACCAGGTCGGCTGGGCCGGGCCCTCCCGGGGCGACTGGGCCGCCCGGCTGGGCACCGATCCGGCCACCGCCCAGGCGATCGTCTGCGGGGCGGTGCGCGAGACCTTCGAGGAGGCGGGCGTCCTGCTGGCCGGCGAGACCCCGGACACCGTCGTGGGCGACACCACCGGCGACGACTGGGAGGCCGACCGGGCGGCCCTCGTGGCCCGAGAGCTGTCCTTCGCCGCGTTCCTGGACCGCCGCGGCCTGCGGCTGCGCTCGGACCTGCTGGGGGCGTGGGCGCGCTGGATCACCCCGGAGTTCGAGCCGCGCCGCTACGACACCTGGTTCTTCGTCGCCGCCCTCCCCGTCGGCCAGCGCACCCGCAACGCCTCCACCGAGGCGGACCGCACCGTCTGGATCCGCCCCGCCGACGCGGCCGCCGGGTACGACAAGGGCGAGCTGCTGATGATGCCGCCGACGATCTCCACCCTGCGCTCCCTGGAGCCGTACGGGAGCGCCGCCGAGGCGCTCGGCGCGGCCGCGGCGCAGGACCTCGCCCCGGTGCTGGCCCGGGCCTCGCTGGAGGACGGGCAGCTGGTGCTCAGCTGGCCGGGCCACGACGAGTTCACGAAGCGCGTGCGCCCGGGAGGCCCCGCATGACCGACGCCGCCGCACTTCCCGGGCAGCCCCGCGGCCTGGTCGTCTCCGGGCCGGCCACCGCCCGCGCGGTCAACGTGCTGGCCCCCAACGCCTCCGCGATGACCCTGGACGGCACCAACACCTGGCTGCTGTCCGAGCCGGGCTCCGACCTGGCCGTCGTCGTCGACCCCGGCCCGCTGGACGAGGCGCACCTGCGCGCGGTCGTCGCCACCGCCGGGCGGGCGGGCAAGCGGATCGCGCTCACCCTCCTCACGCACGGCCACCCCGACCACGCCGAGGGCGCCGGCCGCTTCGCCGAGCTCACCGGCACCAAGGTGCGCGCCCTGGACCCGGCCCTGCGCCTGGGCGACGAGGGCCTGGCCGCCGGGGACGTGATCCGGACCGGCGGGCTGGAGCTGCGGGTGGTCCCGACCCCGGGCCACACCGGCGACTCGCTCTGCTTCCACCTGCCCGCCGACCGGGCCGTGCTGACCGGTGACACGATCCTCGGGCGCGGCACCACCGTCGTGGCCCACCCCGACGGCCGCCTCGGCGACTACCTGGACTCCCTGCGCCGGCTGCGCTCGCTCACCGTCGACGACGGGGTCCACACGGTCCTGCCGGGGCACGGGCCGGTCCTGGAGGACGCCCAGGGGGCCGTGGAGTTCTACCTGGCCCACCGGGCCCACCGCCTCGCCCAGGTGGAGACCGCCGTGGAGAACGGTTTCGCCACCCCCGAAGCGGTCGTCGCCCGGGTCTACGCGGACGTCGACCGCTCGCTGTGGCCCGCGGCGGAATGGTCCGTCCGGGCGCAGCTCGAGTACCTGCGGGAGCACGGCCTGATCCCGGGAGGGCCCGAGTGAACGACGCTGCTCCTGCTCCTGCTGCTCGCATCGGCCGCCGGACCGAGGCGATCAGGGCCTACCACGCCGCCACGGGTGCGGGCCCGGCGGAGGCGAAGGCGGCCGTGCAGGCCCTGGAGTTCATGGAGGCCCTGTAAGGCCCTGTTAGGCCCTGTCGGCCCTGGAGATCACCCCGTAGGGCCGCTCAGGAGCCCTCCGGGGGCGTGCGGGGGGTCTTGGTGCCGTGCCGGGCCGTGTACTCGCCCGCGAGCCACGGGCCGAGGTCGTCCACGTACGCGCGGAGCACGGCCGGGTCGGCGACCGGGTCCAGGGCCACCGCGGCCGCCGCCCGCATCTGGGCCGCGCGGCCCGGGTAGTACCGGCCGAACACCTCCGCGGACTCGGTGAGGTCGCTGGTCCAGCCGCCCCACCGCGGCATCACCAGCGTGAACCCGGTGCGCACGAGGTGCCGCGAGAACCCCCGGGTCAGCCGGCGCAGCTCCTCCGGGGTCGAGGCGGCCCCGGCGCGCTCCCGCCACCCCGGCAGCATGGCGGCCAGGTCGCCGTTGGTCTCGCGGGCGAGCAGGCCGTCCGGGCGGTAGCGCGGCAGGTGCTCGGCCAGGTCCGGGCCGAGGAGCGGGGTGGACAGGCAGGCGAGGAACCAGCCGAGGTCGTACCGCTCGGCCTCGCTCAGCAGCGTGCCCTCGCCGTAGAGCAGGATCCCGACCCCGTCGATCACGGGGAAGTCCCCGTCCAGCCCGCGCGCCAGTACCTCGGCGGTGTCCCGGTCCTCGGCGGCGGGCTCGCGGCGCAGGGCGAGCAGCAGGTCCAGGTCGGACCGGCCGGGCCGGGCGGTCCCGCGCGGCACGGACCCGTACAGGTACGCGCTGTGCAGCCGCCGCCCGTACACCTCGGCGGTCCGCTCCCGCGCGGCCGCGACGACGCCGGCGAAGGCGGCGGGCACCCGGCCGAGGGCCCCCTCGCGCTCGAAGTACCCGTACGCGTCCAGCCCCCTGCGCTCCATGGCTCCACTGTGCCCCGCCGGCGGTCGGGGCGGTCCGGCGGGGTCGCGGGCGGTGGGCGCGGGACGCGCGAAGGGGCCCTGCCCGGCGTGCGGGCAGGGCCCCTTCAGGGTGCGACGGGTGCGACGGACGTCAGCGGGACCGCTTCGCGAGGCGCTCCACGTCCAGCAGGATCACGGCGCGCGCCTCCAGGCGCAGCCAGCCGCGGCCCGCGAAGTCGGCCAGGGCCTTGTTCACGGTCTCGCGCGAGGCGCCGACGAGCTGGGCGAGCTCCTCCTGCGTCAGGTCGTGCACGACGTGGATGCCCTCCTCCGACTGCACGCCGAACCGGCGCGACAGGTCGAGGAGCGCCCGCGCGACACGGCCGGGAACGTCGGAGAAGACCAGGTCGGACATCTGGTCGTTGGTCTTGCGCAGGCGCCGGGCGACGGCGCGCAGCAGCGCGGTGGCGACCTCGGGCCGGGCGTTGAGCCAGGGCTGGAGGTCGCCGTGGCCGAGGCCGAGCAGCTTGACCTCGGTCAGCGCGGTGGCGGTGGCGGTGCGCGGGCCCGGGTCGAACAGCGACAGCTCGCCGATCAGCTCGCCGGGGCCGAGGACGGCCAGCATGTTCTCGCGGCCGTCGGGGGAGGTGCGGTGGAGCTTCACCTTGCCCTCGGTCACGACATACAGCCGGTCACCGGGATCGCCCTCGTGGAACAGGGCGTCGCCGCGCGCGAGGGTCACCTCGCCCATGGAGGCGCGGAGCTCCGCGGCCTGCTCGTCATCGAGCGCCGCGAAGAGCGGGGCACGCCGCAGTACGTCGTCCACGAGTCTCTCTCCTATGTCGACCAGCTCAGGGGACCGCTCCCCATTTTGCCGGACGGCTCAAACAGTGCGATCAATCACAAGGATGCCGGACGGACGGGTGTGCTGTGCGGCGAGAGACCAATCGGGGTGGTGTTACCTGAGGTCCGGGCGGGTGTCAGCGGCCGGCCTTAGGCTGGCCGGGTGTCCAACAAGCCGGTGAGAGCACAGGCCAAGGGGTCCGCGGGAGTGACGGCGGCCCACGATTCAGCCGTGGGCGAACATGCCCCTGTGGAGGCGTCAACGAAGGCCCCGCCTGCCCCGGAGGGCAAAGATTCGGCCAAGAAACCGAAGCCGGTCCGAGGGGAATCGCACCTGGCCATGGTGCGCAGGGCCCGCCGCATCAACCGTGAGCTGGCCGAGATCTACCCGTACGCCCATCCGGAGCTGGACTACCGCGACCCCTTCGAGCTCCTCGTCGCGACGGTGCTGTCCGCACAGACCACCGACCTGCGGGTGAACCAGACGACCCCGGCCCTGTTCGCCGCCTACCCGACCCCCGAGGACATGGCCGCGGCCGCCCCCGAGGATCTGGAGGAGCTGATCCGGCCGACCGGGTTCTTCCGGGCCAAGTCCCGCTCGCTGCTCGGCCTCTCGCAGGCCCTGCGGGACGACTTCGGCGGGGAGGTGCCGGGCCGGATCGAGGACCTGGTGAAGCTGCCGGGGGTCGGCCGCAAGACCGCGAACGTGGTCCTCGGCAACGCCTTCGGCGTCCCGGGGATCACGGTCGACACCCACTTCGGCCGGCTGGTGCGCCGCTGGAAGTGGACCGGGCAGGAGGACCCGGAGAAGGTCGAGGCGGAGATCTGCGCGATCTTCCCCAAGAGTGAGTGGACGATGCTCTCGCACCGGGTCGTCTTCCACGGCCGCCGGATCTGCCACTCCCGCAAGCCGGCCTGCGGCGCGTGCCCGATCGCCCCGCTGTGCCCCGCGTACGGGGAGGGCGAGACGGACCCGGAGAAGGCGAAGAAGCTGCTCAAGTACGAGAAGGGCGGCCAGCCGGGCCAGCGGCTGAACCCGCCCCCGGACTACCCCGGCCTCCCGGCCCCGCCGGCGGCCGCCCGGGCGGCGCAGCCGTAGGGCGCGGCGGGCGGCGCGGCCTCAGGAACGAATCGGTACCCGGACCGCGTTTGGCGGTGTGGGAGAACACGGACAGGGGTGCCCATGACTGGGGCTACGCAGAACCGCCCGGCCGACGCCGGAGCGCAGAGGCCGTACGGGGCCCGCGGCGCGGCGGACCCCCCGGACGCGCCGCAGGCCCCGTACGGCGCCTTCCCGGCCCCTTCCGGGCGGGGCAGCACCGCCGTCAGCACCGACGGGCTGCCCGGCTGGCTCGACCCGGTCGTGGCGGCCGCCCGCACGGTCCGCCCGGCCCAGCTGAGCCGCTTCCTGCCGCCCGAGGACGGCCGGGGCCGCCAGTCCGCGGTGCTGATCCTGTTCGGCGAGGGCCCCCGCGGCCCCGAGCTGCTCCTCATGGAGCGGGCCAGCAGCCTCCGCTCCCACCCCGGCCAGCCCTCCTTCCCAGGCGGCGCCCTCGACCCCGGGGACGGGGACCCGCGCACCACGGGGCCGCTGCGCGCCGCCCTGCGCGAGGCCGAGGAGGAGACCGGCCTCGACCCCTCCGGAGTCCAGCTCTTCGGGGTGCTGCCCCGCCTCTACATCCCGGTCAGCGAGTTCGTCGTGACGCCGGTCCTGGGCTGGTGGCGCACCCCGAGCCCGGTCGACGCCGTGGACCCGGCCGAGACGGCACGGGTGTTCACGGTTCCCGTGGCGGATCTCACGGACCCCGGCCACCGGGTCACCGTCGTCCACCCAAGCGGGCACCAAGGTCCCGCGTTCACCGTCGAATCGGCGCTGGTCTGGGGTTTTACGGCCGGAGTGATCGACCGGATCCTGCATTTCGCGGGCTGGGAGCTTCCGTGGGACCGCTCTCGGCACGTACCGCTCGACTGGCGCTCATGAGACGGTGGCCCATGTGAACGTGCTGGACATCCTGTTGCTGGTCGCCGCCGTGTGGTTCGCGATCGTGGGCTACCGCCAGGGGTTCGTCGTCGGCGTCCTGTCGGTGATCGGCTTCCTCGGCGGTGGTCTCATCGCCGTGTCCCTGCTCCCGCTGATCTGGGACCGGGTGACCGACAACGGCACCCAGGTGTCCACCACGGTCGTGGTCATCGCCGTCGTAGCGATCATCGTCTGTGCCTCGATCGGCCAGGCCCTGACGACCCATCTGGGCAGCCGTCTGCGGCGCCACATCACCTGGTCACCGGCGCGCGCGCTCGACGCGACCGGCGGCGCCCTGGTCAACGTGGTCGCGATGCTGCTGGTCGCATGGCTGATCGGCTCGCTGGTCGCCGTCATCTCCCTGCCCACCACGGTGGGCCGGGAGGTCCGCAACTCCAAGGTGCTGTCGGGCGTGTCGCGCGCCCTGCCCGACCAGGCGGACACCTGGTTCACGGACTTCGGCTCCACCCTCGCGCGCAACGGCTTCCCCCAGGTGTTCAGCCCGTTCTCCAACGAGCCCATCACCGAGGTCAGGGCGCCCGACCCGGCGCTCGCCGGCAGCCCCGTCACCGAGCAGGCCAAGCGCTCGATCGTGAAGGTCGTCGGCACCGCACCCAGTTGCAGCAAGGTGCTGGAGGGCACCGGCTTCGTCTTCGCGCCCGGCAAGGTCATGACCAACGCCCACGTCGTGGGCGGGGTCACCGAGCCGACCGTGCAGATCGGCGGCGAGGGCAAGCTGTACGACGGCAAGGTCGTGCTCTACGACTGGGCGCGCGACATCGCCGTCCTGGACGTGCCGAAGCTCAGGGCCCCGCCGCTGGAGTTCACCGACAAGGACGCCGGGAGCGGCAGCGACGCCATCGTCGCCGGCTTCCCGGAGAACGGCGCGTACGACGTGCGCGCGGCCCGCGTCCGCGGCCGGATCAACGCCAACGGCCCGGACATCTACCACCGGGGCACCGTTCGCCGTGACGTGTACTCGCTGTACGCGACGGTCCGCCAGGGCAACTCCGGCGGCCCGCTGCTCACGCCCGACGGCAGGGTGTACGGGGTCGTCTTCGCGAAGTCCCTCGACGACCCGAACACCGGTTACGCGCTGACGGCGGACGAGATCCGCGACGACATCCGGCTCGGCGCCACGGCCACGCGCCGGGTCGACAGCCAGAGCTGCGCTCTCTGATCCGTACCGACACGGAGGCCCGTACAGGCACGAGGTCCGTAAGGGCAGGAGGCCCGTACGGATCAGGGACCCGTACGGATCAGAGCCGCGTCCGTGTGCCGGTCTCTACGTCCGCGGATGGCGGAGCCGTGCCGAGACCCAGCGGGCCCGGCGACGCAGGATGCGCGGAATTCCGAGCCGGAGGTCGTGGCCGTGCCGGCCCGGCCTCTCGTGGGAGCCCGGCGCGGTGGCCGAGCGTCGTTCGTGTGCGGTGTCACCGTGGTCGTGCGTCCAGCCCATACTCCGAGCTGTGCCCGTGCCCCAAGGTCGGTAATCCCGTCCGGGGCGGCCAATTGGCCTATGCGCCGGGCAATTGAATGCTTGTCACACCGGAGGGGCCGCGATGTGCCGTTGCGTCAGGATCGCCCGGCCACCGCCCCGGTGGTCCGCCGGCGTGCGGCCCGGGCGGGTCAGCGGTCCGGCTCGGGGTCCTTCAGCCAGTTCACCAGCTCGGTGGAGAACGCGGCCGGGTCCTCCTCGTGCGGGAAGTGCCCGAGACCGTCGAACAGCCGCCACCGGTACGGGGCTTCGACGTACTCACCGGATCCGGCCGCGCTCCGCGTCCGCATCACCGGGTCGAGCGAGCCGTGCAGGTGCAGGGTCGGCACCCGGACCGGGCGCTTCATCCGCCGGTTGAACTGGAGCCCGTCGGGCCGCGCCATCGACCGCATCATCCAGCGGTACGGCTCCACGGAGCAGTGCGCGGTGGACGGGATGCGCATGGCCCTGCGGTACACGTCGAGGTCCGCGTCCTCGGGGACGAGCGGCCCCGACCAGTCCCGGATCAGCTCGCCCACGAGTGCCCCGTCGTCGGCGACGAGCTGCCGCTCGGGGACGAACGGCCGCTGGAAGCCCCAGATGTGCGAACTGGCCCTGGTCTGGCCGAAGTCCGAGAGCATCGCGGAGCGCCAGCGGCGGGGGTGCGGCATGGAGGAGACCACGAGCCGGCGCACCAGCTTGGGCCGCATCACGGCGGCCGTCCAGGCGAGGTACCCGCCCAGGTCGTGCCCGACCAGGGCGGCGTCCGGCTCGCCGAGGGACCGTACGACGCCGGTGATGTCGAGCGCGAGGTTGGCGGGGTCGTAGCCGCGCGGAGTGCGGTCGCTGCCGCCCACCCCGCGCAGGTCCATCGCGACGGCCCGGTACCCGGCGTCGGCGAGCGCCGTCAGCTGGTGGCGCCAGGTCCACCAGAACTGCGGGAAGCCGTGCAGGAGCAGCACCAGCGGCCCGTCGCCGAGTTCGGCGACGTGGAAGCGGGCCCCGTTGGCCGCGACGTCCCGGTGGGTGACCTTCCGGCCGCCGGGGATGTCGAGCCGTACCGCCGTGGCAGCTGTGGGGGGAGTGCTGGGGTCCGGCGCGGGGGCTGTCATGAGGACGAGCGTGCCACACCCACAGCCTGGTCACTCACCGGCCGCGGGTGCGGCTTGACGGTCCCGACGATCGCCGCGGTCTGCTTGACGGACTCGATGGTCTTCACCGGCGGCTTGACCTTCTTGAACTTCGCCACCGCGAGCAGCCCGACCAGGGCCGCGATCAGCCAGAACGCCCCGCCGACGATGAGGAAGCACCAGACCAGGCCGAGCCCGGTCGAGTGGATCCCGTACGCCGCGGAGAAACTCAGTACGGGGAGGGAGAACAGGAGGAGCACGCCCGCGACGATCGCGGCGGCGCTGCCGATGCCCGCCCGCTTGACGTCCTGCTTGATCTCCACCTTGGCGAGGGCGATCTCGTCGTGCACCAGGGCGGACATCTCGGCGGTGGCCGAGGCGACCAGCTGGCCGAGTGTGCGCTCGGCTCCCCGCGCCCCTTGGTCCACTGCGCTCATCGCTCTCTCCCTCTGTCGTCTGCCGCCGGCGGCTGTCCTCCGTCGTCTGTCAGATCATGCCGGACGGTCGGCCCCGGCGCTGGACCCGGATGCCGCTTCGGACGTGGCGGACGTCGCCGCGGCGGCCCTGCGGCGGTGTTCGGCGGCCCTGTCCTCGTAGATCTTCGCCATCCGGAGGTGGTACTCGGGCTTGTCCTCCTCGTAGATGTCCGGGATGCCGTCGTGGTCGTCGTCCCGCTCCTCGGCCTCGGTGAGCGCCCGGTACGTGCGGTTGCGGAGCTTGAGCAGAACGCTCGCGATCACCGCGGCGATGAGCGAGCCGATGAGGACGGAGGCCTTGATCTCGGAGGTGAGGACCGGGTCGTCGGCGAAGGCGAGTTCGCCGATGAGCAGGGAGACGGTGAAGCCGATGCCGGCGAGCGAGGCCACGGCGAGTACGTCGGGCCAGGCCAGGTCCTCGTTCAGTTCGGCCTTGGTGAAGCGGGCGGCCAGCCAGGTGCCGCCGAAGATGCCGACCGTCTTGCCGACGACCAGGCCGAGGACCACGCCGAGGGTCTCGGGGCGGGTGAAGACCTGGGCGATGGCCTTGTCGGAGAGGGAGACCCCGGCGGAGAACAGGGCGAACAGGGGAACGGCCAGTCCCGCGGACACGGGCCGGACCAGGTGCTCGATGCGCTCGCCGGGGGACTGGGACTCGCCTTCCTCGCGGGAGCAGCGGAGCATCAGGCCCATGGCGACGCCGGCGATGGTGGAGTGGACGCCGCTGTTGTACATCAGGCCCCAGATGACCAGGGCGAGCGGGACGTAGACGTACCAGCCGTGCACGCGCTTGCGGAGCAGGAACCAGAAGAGGACCAGGCCCGCGAGGGCGCCACCGAGGGCCGCGAAGTTGAGGTCGCTGGTGAAGAACACCGCGATGATCATGATGGCGAAGAGGTCGTCGACGACGGCGAGGGTCAGCAGGAAGGCGCGCAGGGCGGACGGCAGCGAGGTGCCGATGACCGCGAGGACCGCGAGCGCGAAGGCGATGTCGGTGGCGGTGGGAACCGCCCATCCGCCCATCGAGCCGTTGCCGAGGGTGTTGACCAGTACGTACACCAGCGCGGGTACGGCCATGCCGCAGAGGGCGGCGATCACGGGGAGGGCGGCGGCCCTGGCGTCGCGCAGGTCGCCCGCGACGAGCTCGCGCTTGAGCTCGATGCCGGCGACGAAGAAGAAGATCGCCAGCAGGCCGTCGGCCGCCCAGTGCTGGAGCGAGAGGTCCAGGCCGAGGGAGGCGGGGCCGATGTGGAAGGACCCGACGCTGGAGTAGCTGTCCGAGATGGCGGGGACGTTCGCCCAGATCAGGGCGGCGACGGCCGCCATGAGCAGCAGGACGCCGCCGACGGTCTCGGTGCGCAGCGCGTCGGCGACGAAGCGGCGCTCGGGCAGCGAGAGCCGGCCGAGGACCTTGCGGGTGGGCGTGGGCGTGTCCACGGTGGGAGCACCTCCGGTTGGTCGACGGCATGGCTCATGCAGTTGCCGACCAGACTTCCCGGCGCACCCTGTCTTGTTCCGGCGTCTCTGTGGACGCCATGTATTGACAGCTCTTCGACTTTACAGGGTCGCGCAGTCGTATCGGGTGATCGTCACCTTAAGCGGACGGAGGGCGTCCGGCACGTGACGCGCCGGACGCCCTCCCGGGCCCGTGGACCGCCGACGTCAGTCGTCGCTGCCGGCGGCCGGAAGCTTGGACTGGATCAGGTCCATGACCGAGGAGTCGGCCAGCGTGGTGACGTCACCGACCGCGCGGTTCTCCGCCACGTCGCGCAGCAGGCGGCGCATGATCTTGCCCGAGCGGGTCTTGGGCAGCTCCTGCACCGGCAGGATGCGCTTCGGCTTGGCGATGGGGCCGAGCGTGGCACCCACGTGGTCGCGCAGCTCCGCGACCAGGGTGTCGGTCTCGGAGGCGCTCCCGCGCAGGATGACGAAGGCCACGATGGCCTGGCCCGTGGTCTCGTCGTTGGCGCCGACCACGGCCGCCTCGGCGACCGAGGGGTGGGAGACGAGCGCCGACTCGACCTCGGTGGTGGAGATGTTGTGGCCGGAGACCAGCATCACGTCGTCCACCCGGCCCAGGAGCCAGATGTCGCCGTCGTCGTCCTTCTTGGCGCCGTCGCCCGCGAAGTACCTGCCCTCGAAGCGCGCCCAGTAGGTGTCGATGAACCGCTGGTCGTCGCCCCAGATGGTGCGCAGCATGGAGGGCCACGGCTCGGTGAGGACGAGGTAGCCGCCTCCGCCGTTCGGGACCTCGTTGGCCTCGTCGTCCACGACGGTGGCGCAGATCCCGGGCAGCGCGCGCTGCGCGGAGCCCGGCTTGGTGGCGGTGACGCCCGGCAGCGGGGAGATCATCATCGCGCCGGTCTCGGTCTGCCACCAGGTGTCCACGATCGGACAGCGGTCGCCGCCGATGTGCTTGCGGTACCAGATCCACGCCTCGGGGTTGATCGGCTCGCCGACCGAGCCCAGCACGCGCAGGCTGGAGAGGTCGAACTTCGCGGGGATGTCGTCGCCCCACTTCATGAACGTGCGGATGGCCGTGGGCGCCGTGTACAGGATGGTGACGCCGTACTTCTGCACGACCTCCCAGAACCGGCCCTGGTGCGGGGTGTCCGGCGTGCCCTCGTAGATCACCTGGGTGGCGCCGTTGGCGAGCGGCCCGTAGACGATGTACGAGTGCCCGGTCACCCAGCCGATGTCGGCGGTGCACCAGTAGACGTCGGTCTCCGGCTTGAGGTCGAAGACGGCGTGGTGGGTGTAGGCCGCCTGCGTGAGGTAGCCGCCCGAGGTGTGCAGGATGCCCTTCGGCTTGCCCGTGGTCCCCGAGGTGTAGAGGATGAACAGCGGGTGCTCGGCGTCGAAGGGCTGCGGGACGTGCTCGGCGGACTGGCGGCCGACCACGTCGTGCCACCAGACGTCGCGGCCTTCGGTGAAGGCGGTGTCCTGGCCGGTGCGGCGTACGACGAGCACGTGCTCGACCTGCGGGCACTTGGCGACGGCGGCGTCGATGGCGGGCTTGAGCGCGCTCGGCTTGCCACGGCGGTAGCCGCCGTCGGAGGTGATCACCAGCTTGGCGTCGGCGTCCTGGATGCGGGAGGCGACGGCATCGGCGGAGAAGCCGCCGAAGACCACGGAGTGCGCGGCGCCGACACGGGCGCACGCGAGCATCGCGACGACCGCCTCGGGGATCATCGGCAGGTACACGGCGACGCGGTCGCCGGCCCGCACGCCCAGCTCGGTCAGGGCGTTCGCGGCGCGGGAGACCTCGTCCTTGAGTTCGGCGTAGGTGATGGCGCGGCTGTCGCCGGGCTCGCCCTCGAAGTGGATGGCGACGCGGTCGCCGTTCCCGGCCTCGACGTGGCGGTCCACGCAGTTGTACGCGACGTTCAGCTTGCCGTCCGCGAACCACTTCGCGAAGGGCGGGTTGGTCCAGTCGAGCGTTTCCGTCGGCTCGGTGGCCCAGGTCAGCCGCCGGGCCTGCTCGGCCCAGAAGCCCAGCCGGTCCGCGTCGGCCTGTGCGTACGCAGCCTCTGTCACGTTGGCGGCGGTGGCCAGATCGGCAGGCGGTGCGAACCGCCGCTCCTCCTTGAGCAGATTGGCCAGGCTTTCATTGCTCACGACATCTCCCTTTCCCAGGGTGTCCGTTGTGTCCCCGGGCATAGCTCATCAGTCGCAGGCCCAGGTGACAAGGGGTAACCGTAAATTGGTTTAGACCTATAGCACGTCTGGGGCCGCACGAACGGTGTCCGGACCGCGGCGTCCGGCGCACGAAGGGCCCCTCCCCGGCAGCAGGATGCGGGAAGGGGCCGAACGGTGGCACGGATACGGGAGGGTATCGGTTCAGGCGTGCTGCCCGACCTGGCCGACCTGCCCGACGCTGTCGAAGACCCGGCAGTCGAAGAAGTCCTGGCCCTCGGACAGCAGATAGGCCTGGGCCTCACCCACGTGGAAGTACATCCCGTGCAGCTCCAGCGTGCCTTCGGCGAGCCTGCGGGCCACCGATTCGTGGGCCTTCAGGTGCTCCAGCTGCTGCACCACGTTGGTCAGGCACAGCTGCTCCACGGCATCCGCCGGGAGCCGGCCCGAGATCCGCGCCCAGGCGTGGTGGCGGCTGGCCATCCGCTCCAGACTGGGCAGGCCGTGCCGCAGCCAGCGGCGCAGCGGGGTCATCGGCGTCGAGGGCGAGGAGCTGAGCAGCGCTTGCATCGCCCCGCACCCCGAGTGCCCGCACACCGTGATGCTGTCCACCTGGAGCACGTCCACGGCGTACTCGATGGCCGCCGCGACCGAGTCGTCCCCGGATTCGGCGCCCGGCAGCGGGACGAGGTTGCCGACGTTGCGGACGGTGAACAGGTCGCCCGGACCGCTGGCCGTGATCATGCTCGTCACCAGGCGGGAGTCGGCGCAGGTGAGGAAGAGCTGGGAGGGGCTCTGTCCCTCGCGGGCCAGCCGGGCCAGCTCGTCCCGTACGTGCGGCGCCGTGTCGCGCTGGAAGGCGCCGATGCCGCTGGCCAGCTGGCCGGCCCCGCGGCGGCGGGGCGCGGCGGCGGGGGCGCCCGACGGCTCTGCCGCCTCCGCCGCCGCCGCTGCCGCCTCCGCGGCGGTCGCGGCCGTACGGCTTTCCGTGGCCCGGTGGTCGCAGTGGTTCTGCCAGGGGGTCCAGGGCCGGCAGCACTGGTGCCCCCCGCGCTGAGGCGAGCGCCGGGAGCGGTCGGCCCGGTGGACGCGGTCGGCGAGCCCCGCCCGGTCCGAGCGGTCGGTACGGCCGCCGGGTGCACCGGCGCGCTCGGGTCCACGGGTGCCTTCGGGTCCGCCGGCGCCGTCGGGGCCCTCGGTGTCGACGCCGGTGCCGGCGAGGAGGCCGGCCCGGTCGGCCCGGTCCTCCTCGGAGGCGTGCGCCGAGGCTCCGGAGCGTCCGCTGACCTCCAGCGTGCCCCCGTGGGCGAGGTGGGTGTCCTGCCAGTCCTGGAGGGTCTCGTAGGCCGCGTGGTCCATGAACGAGCCGTCCAGCTCGAGGACCGCGTGCCGGTCGTGCGGGATCTGGTTGAGCACCCGGCTCAGCCGGGGCACGGCGAGGAAGGTCAACTGGCCGCGCGCGCAGACCCGGTGGGTCCCGCCGTCCAGCTGTTCCACCGTGATCCGGGTCCGGGCCAGGCGGTGCAGGGCCAGGGCCACGGCCACCGCGATGCCGATGGCCACGCCTTCCAGCACCCCGCCGAGGACCACGGCCGCGATGGTCGTCCCGTAGACCAGGACCTCCCGGTGCCGGGTGACACTGCGCAGGTGCGTGATGCTGACCATCTGTACGCCGACGGCCATGACCAGGGCGGCCAGCGCGGCGAGCGGGATCAGGTCGAGGACGGGGACCAGCAGCCCGGCCGCCAGGAGCACCCAGAAGCCGTGCATCATGGAGGACTTCCGGCTGGCCGCGCCGGACTTGACGTTGGCCACGCTGCGGACGGCCACGCCCGTGATGGGCAGCCCTCCCAGGGCGCCGGAGACGATGTTCGCGGCGCCCTGGCCGCGTAGTTCCCGGTTGAGGTCGACGCGCGGCGGGCGGTTGGCGGTACCCCGCTCGGAGGCGATCAGCTTGTCGGTGGCGACCGCCGACAGGAGGGACTCCACACTGCCGACCAGGGTGATGGTCAGGACGGCGGCGATGAGGCCGAGGACCGGACCCTCGGGAAGTTCGGGCAGGGCGTGGCTGCGCCAGGACGGCAGGTCCACCCGGGGGAGGGTGAGCCCGGCCAGGGCGGCGAAGGCGGTGGCCGTGGCGACGGCGGCGAGTGCGGCCGGCACCTTGCGCAGGGCGCGGCCGGCCCGCCCGGGCAGCCGCGGCCAGCCGAGCAGGACCAGCAGGGTCAGCGCGCTGATGCCGAGCGCGGCCGGGTGCAGGTCGGCCAACTGGCCCGGCAGCCCCTGGACGTTGGCCACGGCGGAACTCTGCGGGGTGCCGCCGAGCACGATGTGCAGCTGGGCGAGCGCGATGGTCACGCCGATGCCCGCGAGCATGCCGTGCACGATGGCCGGGCTGACCATGAGGGCGGACCGGGCGGTGCGCAGCGCGGCGAGCCCGAGCTGGCAGCAGCCCGCGAGCACGGTGATCGCGCAGGTGGTGCGCCACCCGTAGTGCTGGATCAACTCGGCGGTGACGACGGTGAGTCCGGCCGCGGGCCCGCTCACCTGGAGCGGAGCGCCGCCGAGCCGGCCGGCGACGATGCCACCGACCGCCGCGGCGACCAGTCCGGCCTGGAGCGGTGCGCCGGTGGCCAGGGCGATGCCGAGGGAGAGCGGCAGGGCGATCAGGAAGACGGCGATGGAGGCGGAGAGGTCCGCGGAGAGTTCCTTTCGGCTCTCTTCGCGGGTCCTTTTACGCAGGGGGGCGGGGGAGATGGCTGTCATAAGGTCCCGTCTCCTCGGGGGAGGGGTGAAGCGGCGGGAGTCTCAACACTCAGTAAATGGATGGTAATGGAGAGTAAAGAGGCGTGGTGAATAATTGGGGCAAATAGTCTACGAATTAGCACTCAAGGGTGATTAAGCATTTTGTCCGGCTTGTCACACCTTCCTCGTGGTGGACCCCATGGGACGTTGCGGCGCGGAAGTCCTGCGATGGAACTGCGAGGGAGAGGTGGGGCGGATGATCGCCGCCACGAAGAAGATCGCCGGCGGCCTGGTCGCCACGGCGCTTGTGCTGGGGGTGGCCGGCTGCAGCTCCTCGGAGCCCGCCAAGCCCCCGGCCCCCGGGGCCCAGAACGCCAAGAAGGGCGTCGCCGCCCCCGAAGCCCCGGGCAGCGTCAACCGGCTGATCGGGGACGGCTCGACCGCGTACACCGGATCGCAGCCGAACGTACAGAAGCCGCAGAAGCTGAAGCCGGGCGAGAAGCCGCCGCAGTTCGTGGTGTTCTCGTGGGACGGGGCGGGCGAGGACAGCCAGAAGCTCTTCTCGCACTTCCGCGAGGTCGGTAAGCAGTACAACGCCCGGATGACGTACTTCCTCAGCGGCGTGTACATGCTCCTTGAGGAGAAACGATCCCTCTACACCGCCCCGCAGCACTCGGCGGGCCGCTCGGACATCGGCTTCGGTGACCTCCAGGGCATCAAGGACACCGCCACCCAGGTGCGCGGGGCCTGGCTGGAGGGCAACGAGATCGGCACCCACTTCAACGGGCACTTCTGCGGTCCCGAGGGCGGCGTGGGCACCTGGTCCGTGGAGGAGTGGAAGAGCGAGATCAACCAGGCCAAGTCCTTCGTCAAGAACTGGAAGACGAACGCCGGCCTGAAGGCGATGGAAGCGCTCCCCTTCGACTACGACAAGGAACTCATCGGGGCCCGTACTCCCTGCCTGGAAGGCCAGAAGAACTTCATGCTGGCGGCGAAGGACATGGGCTTCCGCTACGACTCCAGCGGTATCAGCAAGCAGATCTGGCCCAAGAAGACCGACGGCCTCTGGGACCTTCCGCTGCAGCTGGTCCCCATGCCGGGCCGGGCCTTCGACACCCTGAGCATGGACTACAACTACATGGTCAACCAGTCCGGGACGACCTCGCAGGGCGACCCCTCGCAGCACCGGTACTGGGGCGACCAGATGCGCGACGGCCTGCGGCAGGCCTTCGACCGGGTCTACCAGGGCAACCGCGCGCCGCTGATCATCGGCAACCACTTCGAGTCCTGGAACGGCGGCACCTACATGCGCGCCATCGAGGAGTCGATCAAGGGCATGTGCACCAAGCCCGAGGTCCGCTGCGTGCCGTTCCGCGAGCTGGCGGACTGGCTCGACGCGCAGGACCCCAAAGCGCTGGAGTGGATGCGCACCCTCGACGTCGGTGAGACGCCGAAGCAGGGCTGGGGCACGTTCCTGACCGCGGGGCCGCCGGCGAAGCCGGCCGCCCCCGCCGACGTCAAGCCGGCTGCGGAGCAGGCTGAAGCGGCTGCGGACGAGGGCTGACCAGGGCCTCCGCGTCCGCGCCGCGCTCCACCCCCTCGTGGAGCACGAAGTCGGGGTCGACCTGGTCCGCCAGGTCGACCCCGGTCTTGGCGTTGCCCCAGCTCTCGGCGTTCTTCAGGTGGAACCGGACCATCTGCTCGGTGTACCGGTCCCAGTCGCGCAGCGCGTACGAGTCGTCGGCCGCGTCCTGGAGCGCCTGGAGGGCGAGCCGGTTGGTCGCCTCCAGCAGTTCGAAGGCGGCCGGGCGGCCCTTCTCCATGGCCCGTACCCAGTCGGAGTGTCCGACGGTGACCAGCAGGTCCTCGCCCACCTCGTCCTGGAGGAACTCGATGTCCTCCGGGCCCTGCACCTTGTTCCCCACGACCGCGAGCGTCACCCCGAAGTCCCGCGCGTACTCCTTGTACTGGCGGTAGACCGAGACGCCCTTGCGCGTCGGCTCGGCCACGAGGAACGTCACGTCGAAGCGGGTGAACATGCCCGAAGCGAAGGAGTCGGACCCGGCCGTCATGTCGACGACCACGTACTCGTCGGGGCCGTCGACGAGGTGGTTGAGGCAGAGCTCGACCGCGCCGACCTTCGAGTGGTAGCAGGCCACCCCCAGGTCGGCCTCGGTGAACGGCCCGGTGGCCATGAGCCGTACGGGGTCGCCGTCGAGCAGCAGCGTGCGCGCGCACGCCTCGTACACCGGGTTCTCGCCCGTGACGCGCAGGAGGCGCGAGCCCCGGCCCGGCGGGGTTGTCTTGATCATGGATTCGGCGGACGCGATCCGCGGGTTCGACCCCCGCAGGTACTCCTTGATCAGGGGCAGGTGCGCCCCCAGCGCGGGCAGTTCGGCGGCCTCGGCGTCGCCGAGGCCGAGCGCGGCGCCCAGGTGTTGGTTGATGTCGGCGTCCACCGCGACGACGGGGGCTTCATTGGCGGCGAGGTGGCGGATGAAGAGGGAGGACAGCGTCGTCTTGCCGCTGCCGCCCTTTCCCACGAAAGCGATCTTCATGTTCACCAAGCGTAGTGGACTGGTAGCGGCGTGTGGTCGAGGTGAGTGAAGAAGACCACTCCAAGGAGGGGTCGGTGCTACGGGTGCGCAGTGCGTAGGCTCCCTACTTATGAGTAGCGCTGCTGACCCGCTGGCCCCGCTGGCCGGTCTTCCGGGTGTCGCCGGTTCCGTCGATTCCGTACGCAAGGCCGTGGACCGGGTCTACGGGCACCGGGTGATGCGCCGGCGCAGCGCGGAGATCACCTCGGAAGCCGCTCTGCGCGGTGCCCGCGGGAGCGCGGCGCTGTCCGGCGCGGACTGGGCGCTGGAGGAGGTGCGCCGCCGCACCGACTTCGGGACGGAGCCGGAGGCCCTGACGGTCGGCGCTGCGCTGCGGCTGACGGCGGAGGCAGGCCAGCTCCTGAGCATCTGGCGGCAGTCGCCGCTCCGGGTCCTGGCGCGCCTGCACCTGGTGGCGTCGGGGTCGACGGCCGACGGGGACGTGGTGGGGCGGCCCAGGCTCGCGGGCGAACCGGTCCGTGAACCCCTGGTGGACCTCCCGCTGCCGAGTGCGGAGGAGGTCGCGGGGCGCCTCGACGGGCTGTCCCGGCTGATCATCGCCGGCGGCCCCGCCCCCGCGCTGATCACGGCGGCCGTGGTGCACGGCGAACTGCTGGCGCTTCGGCCCTTCGCCTCGTACAACGGCCTGGTCGCGCGGGCGGCCGAGCGCATCGTCCTGATCAACAGCGGGCTGGATCCGAAGGCGATCTGCCCGGCGGAGGCCGGACACGCGGAGCAGGGGAGCGGGGCGTACCTGGCCGCCTTCGAGGGTTACGTCTCGGGGACCGGTGAGGGGATGGCGGCCTGGATCGCGCATTGCGGCCGTGCGGTCGAGCTCGGCGTGCGCGAGTCGACGGCGGTCTGTGAGGCCCTCCAGCGGGGCGCGGCCTGAGTTCCGCCCCCGGACACGGGTCGCGGCGACACCGTCGTGCTGTGGTGTCGCCGCTCGCATGCGCGTCCAGTTACCAAGCGTCCTCGAATGTATGCCCATCAGGTCGGGACTTTGCCCGTCACCTGGTGCGGCTGGCCCGTAATCGACGGGTCGACGTCGCGTGGGTACTCGGCGCTCATGCTTCGGTCCGTGGGCCTTACTGCGTTGTAAAGATGATCCTCTCGGATGTTCTTTGGTCTCGCGGGCCGTTGATTCCTTTGTACTCCGCTTCGGAGATAACCGGAACCCCTGGTCGCACTTCTTTACTTTCCGGGGCGATAGCGGACGAATGGGATGACTCGCGTTCGGGAGGGACGCGAGATTCCGGGCGGCGGGGTGCCGGGGAGCGGGCTGCCGAGGGGCGGGCTGCCGAGGGGCGGGCTGCCGAGGGGCGGGTGCCGGGCCGCCGGGGTCAGCCGGCGGCGGCCGCGGCCCGGCGACGGCTCGCGTACCAGACGAGCCCCGCCGCGGCCGCTGCTCCCACGGCCGCCGCGGCGACGAGTGCGGGCCGCGGGGGCATCGACAGCCCAGGCAGCCGCTGCTTCAGCCGTACGGGGCGGTTGAAGACCAGGACGGGCCATTCCCGGGCCACGGCCTCCCGGCGCAGTGCCCGGTCGGGGTTGACCGCGTGCGGGTGCCCGACCGCCTCCAGCATCGGGATGTCGGTGGCCGAGTCGCTGTAGGCGTAGCACCGGGAGAGGTCGTAGCCCTCGGACTCCGCGAGTTCGCGGACGGCCTCCGCCTTCGTGGGTCCGTAGGCGTAGTACTCGATCTCGCCGGTGAAGCAGCCGTCGTCGCCCACGACCATGCGGGTGGCGACGACCCGGTCGGCGCCGAGCATCTCCCCGATGGGCTCGACGACTTCCGCCCCGGAGGTCGAGACGATCACCACGTCGCGGCCGGCCGTGTGGTGGGCCTCGATGAGGGACGCGGCCTCGTCGTAGATGATCGGGTCGATGAGGTCGTGCAGGGCTTCCGCGACGATCTCCCGCACCTGCTGCACGTTCCACCCCTTGCAGAGGGCGGACAGGTACTCCCGCATCCGTTCCATCTGATCGTGGTCGGCGCCGCCGGCCAAGAAGATGAACTGCGTGTACGCGGTGCGCAGCACGGCTCGCCGGTTGATCAGGCCGCCCTGGTAGAAGGACTTGCTGAACGTCAGGGTGCTCGACTTCGCGATGACCGTCTTGTCCAGGTCGAAGAAGGCTGCGGTACGAGGCGAGGAGTGCGGCAAGGGCTGATTTTCCACGCCCCGAGCATATGCGCCCACCATTCGGCGTAAGGTGTGGCGCGTGGGTTTGCCTGAGAAGGCTCTCGGGTACACCATGGAAGTCACGGATCGTTCGCGACCGTGCTAACCCGGTCTGGCTCCTCCCCCCCCGAGTCGGACCGTGGGGACGACCCCCGCTCTCCCCCCCGGCGGGGGTCGTCGCATGTCCGGACGCGGTTCGCGTCCCTGCCTTCGGCCCCAAGTGACCATGTCCCAGACCTCTCCCTCGTGGATGGGCCTGCGTGGCGAAGGCTCTCACCCTCTCAGACTCGTGACGCTGCGTAGTGGCTCCGCGGCGCTCTGAACTCACCTGTGCGGGTGACCGGGATATTCACAATCGGACCGTTGTCCACAGTTTTCGAGCAAGATCCACTTCTTTTTCCCGATGGCTGCACCGTGATGAGGGCCGCGAAGTCCGCGGCGCTCGGATTTGCAGTGGGAAGGGGGCGGAGATCGTGGCTCGATCGAAGTCGTGTGAAGTTCCGGAAATCGCGGTTGCGGGGAAGCGGCCCGGTTCGGGAGCCGGCCCGAAAGCCCGTCCGGCGGGCCGTGTGGACCGCGGTCCGGTGGCGGGGCCCGCGGGCGGGCGGCCGCTGATCATCACTGAGGACCCCCTGCTGCTCGACGATCTGCTGCGGCTGTGCGCCGCGGCGGGAGCCGAGCCGCACGTGCACCACGCGGTGCCGGAGCGGACCGGTGCGCGGGAAGCCTGGGAGGCGGATGGGGCCGGGGTCGCCGAAGGCGGCGCGAGCGTCGGCTGGGAGTCCGCACCGCTGGTCCTGGTCGGGGACGACGCGGCCCGGCGGGTCAGCGGAGCCCCGCGCCGGGACGGGGTGTTCCTCGTCGGCCGGGACCTGGACGATCCCCTGGTGTGGCAGCGGGCGTTGGAGATCGGCGCCGAGGAGGTGCTCCGGCTCCCCGACGCCGAGAGCCGCCTCGTCGACCGCATCGCCGACGTGGTGGAGGGGGCGGGGCGGCCGGCCCTCGCCGTCGGGGTCATCGGCGGCAGCGGCGGCGCGGGGGCCTCCACCCTGGCCTGCGCGCTGGCCGTCCGGGCGGCCCGCGCCGGGGAGCGCACCATCCTCATCGACGGTGACCCGCTCGGTGGGGGCATCGACGTCCTGCTCGGCGGCGAATCCGTACAGGGGCTGCGCTGGCCGGACTTCGCGGGCTCGCGGGGACGCGTCGGCGCCGGAGCACTGGAGGAGTCCCTGCCCGAACTGCACGCCCTTCGGGTGCTCAGCTGGGATCGCGGGGACCGGGTGGCGGTGCCGCCCGCCGCGACGCGGTCGGTGGTCGCAGCCGCCCGCCGCCGGGGCGGGGTCGTCGTGGTCGACCTGCCCCGGCGCGTGGACGAGGCGGTGGCCGAGGTGCTGGCCCAGCTGGACCTGGTGCTGATGGTCGTACCGGGGGAACTGCGCGCGGTGGCCGCCGCGGGACGGGTGGCGGCCGGGGTGCGGATGGCGGCCCGGGACGTGCGCGTGGTCGTACGGGGCCGCTGTCCGGCGGGACTCGATCCGGAGGACGTGGCCGGGCTCTTGGGGGTGCCGCTGGCCGGCGAGGTACCGGTCGAGGTGGGGCTCCCCGGGCGGGTGGCGGAGGGCGAACCGCCGGGGGCCCAGGGGCGCGGTGCGCTGGCCCGCTTCTGCGACGGCTTCTGGCAGCGGGCACTGGCCCCCGCCCAGGGGGTGCCGGCATGAGCGCCGTACTGCTGGACGCGGTGCGCCGGCGGCTCGCCGAGAGCGGGGCGGAGCCGACCCCGGCCAGGGTCGCGGCGGCCCTGCGGGCCCAGGGCCGGCTGCTGGGCGACGCGGAAGTACTGGGCGTGGCCGCGGAGTTACGGTCCGAGCTGGTCGGCGCGGGCCCGCTGGAGGCGCTGCTCACCGACCCGGAGGTCACCGACGTGCTGGTGGCGGCTCCCGACCGGGTGTGGGTGGACCGGGGTGGTGGCCTGGAGCTGACCGGGGTGACCTTCACCGGCACCGATGCCGTGCGCCGGCTCGCCCAGCGGCTGGCCGCCGTGGCGGGGCGCCGGCTGGACGACGCGCGGCCCTGGGTGGACGCCCGGATGCCGGACGGCACCCGGCTGCACGCCGTGCTGCCTCCGGTGGCCGTCGGGTCCGCCTGCCTGTCCCTGCGGGTGGTCCGGCCGAGGGCCTTCACCCTGGAGGAACTCGTCGAGGCCGGGACACTGCCGCCCGGCGGACACCGACTGCTCCGGGAGATGGTCGAGGCCCGGCTGTCGTTCCTGGTCTCCGGAGGTACGGGCACCGGTAAGACCACCCTGCTCAGTGCCCTGTTGGGACTGGTCGGGCCCGGTGAGCGGATCGTCCTCGCCGAGGACTCGGCGGAGCTGCGGCCCGACCATCCGCACGTCGTGCGGCTGGAGACCCGGCCCGCCAACCAGGAGGGGGCGGGTCTGGTCACCCTGGCGGACCTCGTCCGGCAGGCACTGCGAATGAGGCCCGACCGGCTGGTGGTCGGCGAGGTCCGGGGCGCCGAGGTGGCGGACCTGCTCGCCGCCCTGAACACCGGACACGAAGGGGGCTGCGGAACGGTGCACGCGAATGCCGCCACCCACGTTCCGGCCCGCCTGGAGGCCCTCGGTACGGCCGCCGGGCTCGACCGGGCCGCCCTGCACAGCCAGTTGGCGGCCGCGCTGACGCTGGTGGTCCATCTGGTCCGGGACCGCGAAGGACGCCGCCGGGTGGCCGAGGTGCACGTGCTGGAGCGGGACGCCGCCGGACTGGTGGTCACCGTACCGGCGCTGCGCTGGGGTGCGCGCGGCTTCGTACGGGAGCGGGGCTGGGAGCGGCTGCGCCCACTGCTGCGGGGTGCCCGGTGAACGCGGGGGCGGCGCTGTCGGTGCCGGTGTTCTCGGGGGTGCTGTGCGCCGGGGCTGCCGCCTGGCTGCTCGCCGGGGAAGAGCGGGTGTCCCGGCGGACCCGGGTGGTGCTCGCCGGGACCGGCCCGGCGGAGGTGCGCGGACCCTCCCTCCGCGACCGGGTGGCAGCCGCCGTACGGGTGCGTGCCGCGGCCCGCTGGCCGGAGTGGGCCTGCTCCGGGGCCGGGCTGCTGGTCGCGGTGGTCGGCGGGTCGGTGATCCCGCTGGCCGTGGGGGCGGCCGCGGTGCCGCTGGTGCGCCGCTGGCTGCGGATCCGGGCGCGGGAGCGTGCCCGGGCGGCGCGGGCCGCCGAGGTGGTGGCGCTGTGCGGTGCGGCGGTGGGCGAGTTGCGGGCGGGGGCCCAGCCGGGGCAGGCGCTCACGGCGGCGATGCGGCGTTCGGTGGCCGGCCCGGGCCGGCCGGGCCCGGCGGAGGCTGGGGTGCTGGCCGCCGCGGCCTTCGGCGGGGACGTACCGGGCGCGCTGCGCCACGCGTCGCACGAGCCGGGGGCGGAGGGGCTGGCCGGGATGGCGGCCTGCTGGCGGGTGTCGGTCGACGGCGGAGCCGGGCTGGCGGCCGGGCTGGACCGGCTGGAAGGGGCGCTGAGGGCCGACCGGGACCGGCAGGAATCGCTGCGGGCCCAGTTGGCGGGAGCCAGGTCGACGACGGTGGTGCTCGCGCTGCTGCCCTTGGTGGGCCTGCTGATCGGCACGGGGCTGGGAGCGGATCCGCTGCGGGTCCTGCTGCACACCCCGATGGGCTGGGGCTGCCTGCTGGCGGGCGGCTTGCTGGAGGGGCTGGGGATCCTGTGGTGCCGGCGGATCGTGCGGACGGGGGAGCGGTGACGGCCGCCGCCGCGGTCCCCGGGCTGGGGACCGCGCTGTGCCTCGCGCCGGTGGCGGTGTGCCTGGTGTCGGCGCTGACGGCGCGGGTCCGCTCCCGGGCGGTGCGCCGCAGGATGACGGCCCTGCTGGGAGCGGAACCGGCCCGCAGGACGCCGGTGGCGCGCTCACGGCTGAGGGGCCTGTGGACGGCCTGGGCCGCTCCGGCCGGGGCGCTCCTGGCGGTCTGGGTGCTGATCGGCGGGATCTGGGGTCCGGCCGCGGGAGTTCTCGTGGCGGTCGCCGTACGGCGCCGGCGGGCCGGAGCGCGGGCGGTGGTGGGGCTCGACCCGCAGGAGGCGGAGCGTCAGTTGCCCATGGCCGCGGATCTGCTGGCCGCCTGCCTGGCGGCCGGGGCGGGACCGGTGGAGGCGGCCGAGGTGGTGGGGGAGTCGCTCGGCGGACCGGTGGGCGAGGCCCTGGCGCGGTCCGGGGCCGAGCTGCGCCTCGGCGGCGAACCCGGCGCGGCGTGGGGGAGGTTGGCGGGGATACCGGGTGCCCGGGCGCTCGCGGAATGCCTGGAGCGGGCGGCCCGGACGGGGGCTCCCGCGGCCGAACCGGTGTCCCGGATCGCCTCGGGACTCCGCGAGGACCGGGCGAGGTGTGCGGGCGCCCGGGCGCAGCGGGCGGCGGTTCTCGTCACCGCGCCGGTGGGGCTGTGCTTCCTCCCCGCATTTCTCGCGATCGGGGTGGCTCCGGTGGTGATCGGAATGGCTTCCGGACTTCTCTCCGACACCTGAGAAGAAATTGATCACGGACATCGACAACGAAAATCAAAGGGAGTTTCCATGAGGATCATCTGGTGTCGCGTGCGGACGGCGTGGAGTGGTCGCGGAGCCGACCGCGGGATGTCCACTTCGGAATACGCCATGGGCACGATCGCGGCCTGTGCGTTCGCCGCCGTGTTGTACAAGGTGGTGACGAGTGAAGTGGTCTCCACAGCACTTCAGTCGACCATCGGCAAGGCGCTCGATGCGCCGTTCTGAGGAGAACTCCGCAGCGCGCCGGAAAAGGGCGGACCGGGGATATGTGACGGCCGAGGCCGCGCTGGTCATCCCGGCGCTGGTGCTGTTCGCGGCGCTGCTGGTGTGGGCCCTGATGGCGGCGGCCGCGCAGATCCGGTGCGTGGACGCGGCCCGGGCCGGCGCCCGGGCGGCGGCGCGGTCGGAGCCGGTGGACGTGGCGGTGGCGGCGGCGCGCGCGGCCGCCCCACCGGGAGCGGAGGTGGAGGTGGAACGGACGGGTGACCTGTGGCGGGTCCGGGTGGCGGCGCCGGCGCCGGGCCCGGGCGGCCTGCCGGTCCGGCTCGGCGCCAGGGCGGTGGCCCTGGCGGAGGACAGCGTGGGGCCGCCGCTGTGAGCCGGGACCGGGGGTCGGCCACGGTGTGGGCGGTGGTGGTGACGACCGTGCTCTGCGCCGTGTTCGGGGGCGTGCTGCTGCTGGGGCAGGCCGTCGTGGCCCGCCACCGGGCTGCCGCGGCCGCCGACCTGGCGGCCCTCGCCGCGGCCGCGACCTGGGCCCACGGACCGGAGGCCGCCTGCGCCGCGGCCCTGCGGGTGGCCCGGGCGCAGGACGCGGCGCTCAGCTCCTGCCGGGTCCTGGGCGAGGTGGCCGAGGTGACGGCCCACCCGGCCACCGGCACCTTCAGCCCGAGGATCCGGTCCCGGGCGGGCCCGCCCGCCGAGCGAAGACCCCGACCCCCGGCTGCGACGGCCGAGTCCGCCGAGCGGGGTATCCCGCAGGCACCGGTCGGGTTCGTCGAGTGGCGACCCGCGGCCGTGCCCGTCGGGCCCGTCGGGTGGCGTGCCGGGGCCGGGTCGGGGGGCGGTGGTGCCGGGTGAGCTCACCCGGATGGCCCCCGGGTCCAGGTCCGGGTCCAGATCCGGGTCCGGGGCCGGGGCTACGGGCGTGAGGGTTCGGGGGCGGCTTCGGGCCGGGGGGCCGTCGGGGGGGCCGGGGACCCGGCGAGGAGGCGGGTGAGGAGCCGGACGGCGCCGCGCTTGTGGAGGGGGTCGTTGCCGTTGCCGCACTTGGGGGACTGGATGCAGGAAGGGCAGCCGGCCTCGCACTCGCAGGCGGCGATGGCGTCGCGGGTCGCGGTCAGCCAGGCGCGGGCCGTGTGGAAGGCCCGCTCGGCGAATCCGGCGCCGCCGGGGTGGCCGTCGTAGACGAAGACCGTGGGGAGGAGGGTGTCGGGGTGCAGCGGCACGGAGACGCCGCCGATGTCCCAGCGGTCGCAGGTGGCGAACAGCGGGAGCAGGCCGATGGAGGCGTGCTCGGCGGCGTGCAGGGCGCCGCCGAGGATCTCCGGGGTGATCCGGGCCTCGTCGAGCTGGTCCTCGGTGACCGTCCACCACACGGCCCGGGTGCGCAGGGTGCGGGGCGGCAGGTCGAGCTTGGCCTCGCCCAGGACCTCGCCGGTGATCAGCTTGCGGCGCAGGTAGGAGACGACCTGGTTGGTGACCTCGACGGAGCCGAAGCAGAGCCGGGCCGAGCCCCACGGGATCTCGGTCTCGGTCTCCAGGACGGAGATGGAGGTGGTGTCGCGGGCGGTGGTCGAGAAGGGCGGGTTCGCCTCCTCGACGAGGGCGGCCGAATCCTCCAGGTCCAGGTGCCTGACCAGGTAGGTGCGGCCCTGGTGGAGGTGGACGGCGCCCTCGTGGACGGCCGTGTGGGCGGCTTCCTCGTCGACCGTGCCCAGCAGCCGGCCGGTCGAGCCCTCGACGATCTGCACCGGGCGGCCGCCGCCGCCCCGGATGTCGGTCAGGTCGCAGGCCCGCTCCCGGCGGGTCCAGTGCCAGGCCGTCGCCCGGCGCCGCAGCAGCTTCGCCGCTTCGAGCTGGGGGAGGAGGTCGTGGGTGGCCGGCCCGAAGAGTTCCAGGTCGGCATCGGTCAGCGGTAGCTCGGCCGCCGCCGCGCACAGGTGGGGGGCCAGGACGTACGGGTTGTCGGGGTCCAGGACGGTGGCTTCCACCGGCTGCCGGAACAGCGCCTCCGGGTGGTGGACCAGGTAGGTGTCCAGCGGGTCGTCCCGGGCGATCAGGACGGCCAGGGCGCCCTGGCCCGAGCGGCCCGCCCGGCCGGCCTGCTGCCACAGGGAGGCCCGCGTACCGGGGTACCCGGTGATCAGGACGGCGTCCAGGCCGGAGACGTCCACACCGAGCTCCAGGGCGGTCGTGGCGGCCAGTCCCAGCAGCTCGCCGGAGTGCAGGGCCCGCTCCAGGGCACGGCGCTCCTCGGGCAGGTAGCCGCCGCGGTAGGCGGCCACCCGCCGGACCAGCGACCGGTCCACCCCCGCGAGGCGCTCCTGGGTGATCACGGCGATCAGCTCCGCGGCGCGCCGGGAGCGGACGAAGGCGACCGTACGGACGCCCTGGACGACCAGGTCGGTCAGCAGGTCGGCGGTCTCGGCCGTGGCCGTGCGGCGCACCGGCGCGCCCTTCTCGCCCCGCAGATCGGTCAGCGGGGGCTCCCACAGGGCGAAGACGAGCTCGCCGCGCGGGGAGGCGTCATCGGTGATCTCGATCACTCGGGTTCCGGTCAGCCGGGAGGCGGCCGTGGCCGGATCGCTGGAGGTGGCGGAGGCCAGCAGGAAGACGGGATCGGAGCCGTAGCGGGCGCACAGCCGCCGCAGCCGGCGCAGGACCTGGGCCACGTGGGAGCCGAACACCCCGCGGTAGGTGTGGCACTCGTCGATCACGACGTAGCGCAGAGCACGCAGGAAGGAGGACCACCGGGGGTGGGCGGGAAGGATCCCCCGGTGCAGCATGTCGGGGTTGGTGAGGACGTAGTTGGCGTACTGCCGCACCCACTCGCGCTCCTCGACGGGGGTGTCCCCGTCGTAGACGGCGGGGCGTACGGCGTTGCCCAGCGGGGCGGCCAGTTCGCGCACGGCGCGCCGCTGGTCGGCCGCCAGGGCCTTGGTGGGGGCCAGGTACAGGGCGGTGGCCCCCCTGCCGTTGGGGGCCTCGGCGCCGTCCGCGAGGGCGGAGAGGACGGGAGCGAGGTAGGCCAGCGACTTGCCCGAGGCGGTGCCCGTGGCGACGACGACGGACTCGCCGTCCAGGGCGTGCTCGGCGGCCGCGGCCTGATGCTCCCACGGGTGTTCGATTCCGGCGGCCTGGATGGCGGCTACGACATCCGTTCGGATGCGATCGGGCCAGACCGCATGACGACCCTCCCGAGGGGGCAAGTGCTCCGTATGGGTGATGCGCGCAGCTCGGGAAGGCCCCCTCGACAGGCGGTCCAGGACCGTGTCGGGAGTGGGTCGAGGGTCCGCGGGTGCCGTGGGCCGTCCGGGGCGGTGAGTATGGGCCATTGGAACCGAGTGTGTCACCGACGTGCGGGACAATGGTCCCAAGGCGTCGTGCGCGCCTGCCGGTAAGTGATTGAATGCCATCGCGGCAGCCAATCCCTCGCCCACCTTCGGGTGGGGAGGCCCCTGGGGGGCGCCGCTCGATAGCAAGGTGCTGGAGGATCCGTGGACCTGTCCCTGTCGACTCGCACTGTCGGCGACCGAACGGTCGTAGAGGTCGGTGGCGAGATTGATGTGTATACCGCGCCCAAGCTGCGCGAGCAGTTGGTGGAGTTGGTGAACGACGGCAGCTACCACCTGGTTGTCGACATGGAGCGAGTGGACTTCCTCGACTCCACCGGACTCGGTGTGCTCGTGGGAGGTCTCAAGCGCGTCCGTGCGCACGAGGGTTCGCTGCGCCTCGTGTGCAACCAGGAGCGCATCCTGAAGATCTTCCGTATTACCGGTCTGACCAAGGTGTTTCCCATCCACACCTCGGTGGAAGACGCCGTCAGCGCCACCGACTGACCGCTCCCGGCGGCGTGTGGCCGCCTGGGAGAACGGGGGTACCGGGCCATGGTCGGCCCGGGCCCCTGTCAAGGCACGCCCGTAGTCCGAGGGGGACGCGCATGGCCACCGTTGAACTGCGCTTCAGCGCCCAGCCCGAACACGTCCGGACGGCCCGCCTGGTCGCGGCCGCCGTGGCGCGCAGGGCCGGTGTGGAGGAAGCCGTCCTCGACGAGGTCCGCCTCGCCGTGGGCGAGGCCTGTTCGCGTGCCGTCGGACTGCACCGCGGGAACGGACTGACCGCGCCCGTACGGGTCATCCTGACCGAGGAGGAGAAGGTGTTCTCCATCGAGGTCGGCGACGAGGTTCCCGGGCCGCCCGGCGGGTCCGTCGACGGCGTGGCGGGCATCGACGTCGTCCTGGACCCGGACATCGAGGGCGAGGACGAGATGGGCCTCGCCGTCATCAGCGGGCTCGTCGACGACGTCGAGGTGACCAGTGGGGAATCGGGCGGGACCATTCGGATGAGCTGGCCCGTTTCGGGGACGTCCGAGCTGCCCTAGATCCACGGAAACGGCATTCCGTCGTATCGTCTGATCTTTAATCAAGGCCCTGCTGAGCAGGGCCTTTTTCCTTTCCCTTGATCGCTGATCAGTCGTCAATGCTTTTGCCCCATTACCACTTTCGAGGGTAATGGAGTGACGTGATCCATTGCTGAGGGGCAAGTGCAGGCCAATTGTGTTTCCTGCGCACTGTTTTGATCAGGGCGCGCTCCCTACAATCCGTCCACATCTTGAGCTCATCACGTCAAGGAGGACGAATGACGGGGCTCTTCACCCCTCTCGCGCCGGATCGCGCCACGGATCTGGCAGCCGCAGTACTCACCGATGACAACCGGCTCATCGTGATCGTCATCGCGGCCGTGGCCGTGGCCGCGCTCGTCGTCGCGCAGATCCTGGTCCGCCAGGTCCTCGCCGCCGACGAGGGAACCGACCGCATGAAGGAGATCGCCGCCGCCGTACAGGAAGGCGCCAACGCCTACCTCGGACGGCAGCTGCGCACCCTCGCCGTCTTCGCCGTCGTGGTCTTCTTCCTGCTCTTCCTGCTCCCCGCCGACGACTGGTCGCAGCGGGCGGGCCGGTCCGCGTTCTTCCTCGTCGGCGCCCTCTTCTCGGCGGGCACCGGCTACATCGGCATGCGCCTCGCGGTCCGCGCCAACGTGCGCGTCGCCGCGGCCGCGCGCGAGGCCACCCCGGCCGAGGGGGAGCCCGCCAAGGACCTCACCGAGGTCTCCCACAAGGCGATGAAGATCGCCTTCCGGACGGGCGGCGTCGTCGGCATGTTCACCGTCGGCCTCGGCCTCCTCGGTGCCTCGTCCGTCGTCCTGGTCTATGCCGCCGACGCCCCCAAGGTGCTGGAGGGCTTCGGCCTCGGAGCCGCCCTGATCGCGATGTTCATGCGCGTGGGCGGCGGAATCTTCACCAAGGCCGCCGACGTCGGCGCCGACCTGGTCGGCAAGGTCGAGAAGGGCATTCCGGAGGACGACCCGCGCAATGCCGCGACCATCGCCGACAACGTGGGCGACAACGTCGGAGACTGCGCGGGAATGGCCGCGGACCTCTTCGAGTCGTACGCCGTCACCCTCGTGGCCGCGCTCATCCTCGGCAAGGTCGCCTTCGGCGACCTGGGCCTCGCCTTCCCGCTGATCGTCCCCGCCATCGGCGTCGTCACCGCGATGATCGGGATCTTCGCCGTGTCCCCGCGCCGCTCCGACCGCAACGGCATGACCGCGATCAACCGGGGCTTCTTCATCTCCGCGGTGATCTCGCTCGTGCTGGTAGCGATCGCCGTCTACGCCTACCTGCCCGCCACCTACAAGGAGCTGGTCGGCGTCGAGGACGCCGCGATCGCCGCCCACGCGGGCGACCCGCGCGTGCTGGCCGTCGTCGCCGTCGCCATCGGCATCGTGCTCGCGGCCCTGATCCAGCAGCTCACGGGCTATTTCACCGAGACCAGCCGGCGGCCGGTCCGGGACATCGGCAAGTCCTCCCTCACCGGCGCGGCCACCGTCGTCCTCGCCGGAATCTCCGTCGGCCTGGAGTCCGCCGTCTACACGGCGCTGCTCATCGGCCTCGGCGTCTACGGCGCGTTCCTGCTCGGCGGCACGTCGATCATGCTCGCGCTGTTCGCGGTGGCCCTGGCCGGCACGGGCCTGCTCACCACCGTCGGCGTCATCGTCGCCATGGACACCTTCGGGCCGGTCTCCGACAACGCCCAGGGCATCGCCGAGATGTCCGGCGACGTCCAGGGTGCCGGCGCGCAGGTCCTCACCGACCTGGACGCCGTCGGCAACACCACCAAGGCCATCACCAAGGGGATCGCCATCGCCACGGCCGTGCTCGCCGCGGCCGCGCTCTTCGGCTCGTACAACGACGCGATCGCGACCGCGGTCAAGGAGGTGGGCGCCAAGGCCGGGGAGATGAACCTCAGCATGGACATCGGCCAGCCCAACAACCTGGTCGGGCTGATCCTGGGCGCCGCGGTCGTGTTCCTGTTCTCGGGCCTGGCCATCAACGCGGTCGCCCGCTCGGCGGGCGCCGTGGTCTACGAGGTGCGCCGGCAGTTCCGCGAGCACCCCGGGATCATGGACTACACCGAGAAGCCCGAGTACGGGCGCGTCGTCGACATCTGCACCAAGGACGCGCTGCGCGAGCTCGCCACGCCCGGCCTGCTCGCCGTGCTCACTCCGATCGCCGTGGGCTTCTCCCTCGGTGTCGGGGCCCTCGGCTCCTTCCTCGCCGGCGCCATCGGCACGGGCACGCTCATGGCGGTCTTCCTCGCCAACTCCGGCGGGGCCTGGGACAACGCGAAGAAGCTGGTCGAAGACGGCCACCACGGCGGCAAGGGCAGCGAGGCGCACGCCGCGGTCGTCATCGGCGACACGGTCGGCGACCCGTTCAAGGACACCGCCGGTCCCGCGATCAACCCGCTGCTCAAGGTCATGAACCTGGTGGCGCTGCTGATCGCGCCCGCCGTCGTGCAGTTCAGCTACGGCGACGACGCCAGCCCGGCCGTGCGGGCGGTCGTCGCGATCCTCGCGATCGGCGTCATCATCGGCGCGGTGTACGTCTCCAAGCGCCGCGGCATCGCCGTCGGGGACGAGACCGGGGACGAGACCGGGGACGGTGCCGCCGCGCGGGTGGCCCAGTCGCCCGGAACGGCATCGGTCTCCTGATCCGAACCGGGGCAGTGGAACGGGCGGGGCCGGGCGGGGCAGGCCGTACGCCCGAACGGCGGACGGGCGGCGCGTACCGACGCGTCGCCCGTCCGCCTTTGTGCATCCCCTGATGGCGGGCGTGTATCTTCCGGGCCGAGAGCCTTCGAAGGGACCAATCCGGTGAACAAGAAGCTTGCGGCCGCCTTGTCGGGCGGTGCGGTGCTGATGCTCGTCCTGTCCGGCTGCGGCGGGGACGACGACGGCGACAAGAAGGCCGACGCCTGGGCCAAGAAGGTCTGCGACCAGTGGCAGCCCCAACTCAAGAAGATCGAGACGGCCAACGCCGAGATCAAGCGCGTGGCGACGGAGAGCAGCAAGCCAGACGAAGTGCAGAAGACCGACTCGGCTGCCTTCGCGACCATGTCCGAGTCGTACAAGACGATGGGAACCGCCCTGCAGGAGGCGGGAATCCCGCCGGTCAAGGACGGCCAGTCGACCCAGACCGCGGCGGTCAAGGGCTTCGAGGAGACCTCGAAGGGCTACTCCGATCTGAAGACCCAGATGGACGCGCTGGACGTCAATGACCAGACGAAGTTCGCCGAGGGTCTCAAGACGCTCGCGGGCGGCCTGGAGAACGCGACCAAGGGGGGCAGGGACGCCGTCACCCAGCTCAACGCGGGCGGTCTGGACAAGGCCATGAACAGCCAGAAGGGCTGCCAGGTCACGGCGCCGTCGGCCTCGCCCAAGTAGCCGGACGGGCCGACGCCTTCCGCCGCGCCGCGGCGGGACGCCGTACGGCGCCTCCCGCGCGCCGCGCCGACAGGGCGGCCGGGCCCCCCGGGGGGGCCGGGGCCGCCCTGTCGCCCGCCCGGACGGTGCTCCGCACCCGGCCACCGCGGGCCCGCGGCCGCCCGGACGCTGCTCCTGGCCCGGCCACCACGGGCCCGCGGCGCCGCGCGGACCGCGCCGACGTCCGCGCGGCGCACGGATCGGCGCCGCCAGCGGACACAATGGGCGGGTGAGTACCACCAGCCTCCCCTCGTCCGAGCACGCCGCCGAGCTGCGCACCGCCCTGCTCGCCGCCGGCTTCACCGCCGACGGCCTGCTGGACCTGCTCGGCGCCCCCGCCTACGCCGCGCTGGCGCGCAGCGAGACGGTTCCCGCCCTGCGCGCCACCCGGCGCGGCGGCGACGGTCCGCTCGCGAGCCTGGTCCGGCTCTTCCTGCTCCAGCAGCCCGTGCCGTACGCGCACGCCGCGGCCGCGCTGCCCGTCGGGGCGGCCCTGGCCGACGGCTGGCTGCGGCGGGAGGGCGACGAGGTGCGCGCGGCCGTCGACGTACGCCCGTACGGCGGCCCGGACGGCGAGGACTGGTTCATCGTCTCCGACCTCGGCTGCGCCGTCGGCGGGGCCGGCGGGATCGGCAGCAGGGAGGAGGGCGTGGTCCTCGGCGTCGGGGGCGCGTCCACGACGCTGGCCGGGATCACCGTCCGGATCCCGGTGGGCTCCGCGCTGGACGTCGGCACCGGTTCGGGCATCCAGGCCCTGCACGCCGCCCAGCACGCGACCCGGGTCACGGCGACCGACGTCAACCCCAGGGCCCTGGAGTTCACCCGTCTGACACTCGCGCTGTCCGGGGCCCCGGCCGCCGAGCTGCTCGCCGGGTCGCTCTTCGAGCCGGTCGGCGACGCCACGTACGACCTGATCGTGTCGAACCCGCCCTTCGTGATCTCGCCGGGCGCGCGCCTCACGTACCGGGACGGCGGCATGGGCGGCGACGACCTGTGCCGGACCCTGGTCCAGGAGGCCGGGGCGCGGCTCAATCCGGGCGGCTACGCGCAGTTCCTCGGCAACTGGCAGCACGTGGAGGGCGAGGACTGGCACGACCGGCTGCGCTCGTGGGTGCCCCGCGGCTGCGACGCGTGGATCGTGCAGCGTGACGTACAGGACGTGACGCAGTACGCGGAGCTGTGGCTGCGCGACGCGGGCGATCACCGGGACGACCCCGAGGCGTACGCGCGGCGGTACGAGGCATGGCTGGACGAGTTCGAGGCACGCAAGACCAGGGCCGTCGGCTTCGGCTGGATCACCCTGCGCCGGTCGGACGCGGCCGAGCCCTCGATCGTGGTCGAGGAGTGGCCCCACTCGGTCGAGCAGCCCCTCGGGGAGGCCGTCCTGGCTCATTTCGCCCGCCAGGACTACCTGCGGGACCACGACGACGCGGCGCTGCTGGAGGGCTACTTCCTGCTGGCCGCGGAGGTGGTCCAGGAGCAGGTCGGAGCGCCCGGCGCGGAGGATCCCGAACACGTGGTGCTCCGGCAGAACCTCGGCATGCGGCGCGCGACCAAGGTCGACACGGTCGGGGCCGGGTTCGCGGGAGTGTGTGACGGCTCACTCAGCGCGGGGCGGATCCTGGACGCCATCGCGCAGCTGGTCCAGGAGGATCCGATCGTCCTGCGGGACCGCACGCCGGAGGCCATCAGGATGCTGGTCGAGCAGGGCTTCCTGGAGCCGGTGAGGGACCCCTCGGCCTAGCCGGAGCGGTTGCCGACCGCGTCCCGGATCGCGTGCCGGACCGTAGCCGACCCGGGATGTAACCCGGGGTTCGCCCGCCGTATCCCCGCGCCTGCCAGGCTCCTGCGCAGCGGGGTCCGGGGGGATCCCGGGAGCGGCCCGGGGGTAGGGGGAACGGCATGGAAAACGGTCCGGCGGTCTTCGCGGCGGTCGTGTTCCTGCTGTTCGGGGCCGCTCTGCTGATCTGGACGGGGGCGCGCGCACTGCACCGTGCGCCGGTGGCCGAGGGCGTGCGCCCCGTCGTCGCCGTACCGGTGACCCTGCTCACCGGCGGCGTGTTCCTGGCGCTCGGGCTGTGGTGCCTCGCCCGGCTCTGACGGGAGCGCCCGGAGCGGCGTATCCGCCGGGAGAACGGCGATGCCGGGAGGGGGGCGGGGGCGGGGCCAGACGGCCCCCGGGCCACCCGGCCCGGTGACCGGGGACGGTCCGGCGCGGCATCCGGGCGGCAGAAACGGCACTTGTCGGGTTACCGTTCGAGTGGCCGTTGCGGGCTTGTGCCGTTTGACACGGGGGCGGGTTGTACCGTCACACTCCGCAGCGTCGCCGTACTGCGACCGAGTGCCGACCGGAGAGAAGAGCCAAGTTGTCCCCGACTAGCGAGACCGCAAAGGGCGGCCGCCGACTCGTCATCGTCGAGTCCCCTGCCAAGGCGAAGACGATCAAGGGCTATCTCGGCCCCGGGTACGTCGTCGAGGCGAGCGTCGGGCACATCCGCGACCTCCCCAGTGGCGCGGCCGAGGTTCCCGACAAGTACACCGGCGAGGTCCGCCGGCTCGGCGTGGACGTCGAGCACGACTTCGCGCCGATCTACGTCGTCAACGCCGACAAGAAGGCCCAGGTCAGGAAGCTCAAGGAGCTCCTGGCCGAGTCCGACGAACTCTTCCTCGCCACCGATGAGGACCGCGAGGGCGAAGCCATCGCGTGGCACCTGCAGGAAGTCCTCAAGCCCAAGGTCCCCGTCCACCGGATGGTCTTCCACGAGATCACCAAGGACGCGATCCGCGACGCCGTCGCCAACCCGCGCGAGCTCAACCAGCGCATGGTCGACGCCCAGGAGACCCGCCGCATCCTCGACCGCCTCTACGGCTACGAGGTCTCGCCGGTCCTGTGGAAGAAGGTCATGCCGAAGCTGTCGGCGGGCCGCGTCCAGTCGGTGGCCACACGCATGGTCGTCGAGAAGGAACGCGAGCGCATCGCCTTCCGCACCGCCGAGTACTGGGACCTGACCGGTACCTTCTCCACCGGCCGGGCCGGCGACGCGTCCGACCCCTCGACGCTGGTCGCCCGCCTGAACACGGTGGACGGCAAGCGCGTCGCCCAGGGCCGTGACTTCGGCTCGACCGGGACGCTCAAGAGCGAGGTGCTGCACCTCGACGAGGCGGGCGCCCGGGCGCTGGCCGCCGCGCTGGAGGGCGCCTCGTTCGCCGTCCGGTCGGTCGAGTCCAAGCCGTACCGCCGCTCCCCGTACGCCCCGTTCCGTACGACGACGCTCCAGCAGGAAGCCTCGCGCAAGCTGGGCTTCGGTGCGAAGGCGACCATGCAGGTGGCCCAGAAGCTGTACGAGAACGGCTTCATCACCTATATGCGTACGGACTCCACGACGCTCTCCGAGACGGCCGTCACGGCGGCCCGCGCCCAGGTCACGCAGCTCTACGGGGCCGACTACCTGCCGGAGAAGCCGCGCGTCTACGCGGGCAAGGTCAAGAACGCGCAGGAGGCGCACGAGGCGATCCGTCCTTCGGGCGATCGTTTCCGCACTCCGGCCGAGACGGGCCTGACCGGCGACCAGTTCCGCCTGTACGAGCTGATCTGGAAGCGGACCGTCGCCTCCCAGATGAAGGACGCGGTCGGCAACTCGGTCACCGTGAAGATCGGCGGCCGCGCCGCGGACGGGCGCGACGCCGAATTCTCGGCCTCCGGCAAGACGATCACCTTCCACGGCTTCATGAAGGCGTACGTCGAGGGCGCGGACGACCCGAACGCCGAGCTCGACGACCGCGAGAAGCGGCTGCCGCAGGTGGCCGAGGGCGACGCGCTCGCCGCCGAGGAGATCACGGCGGACGGCCACTCGACCAAGCCGCCGGCCCGCTACACCGAGGCTTCGCTGGTCAAGGAGCTCGAAGAGCGCGAGATCGGCCGCCCGTCGACCTACGCGTCGATCATCGGGACCATCCTCGACCGCGGCTACGTCTTCAAGAAGGGCACGGCGCTCGTGCCGTCCTTCCTGTCGTTCGCCGTGGTGAACCTCCTGGAGACGCACTTCGGGCGCCTGGTCGACTACGACTTCACCGCGAAGATGGAGGACGACCTCGACCGCATCGCGCGCGGCGAGGCCCAGTCCGTGCCGTGGCTGAAGCGGTTCTACTTCGGCGCGGAGGACGCCTCCGAGGTCGTACCGGCCCAGGGCGACCACCTCGGCGGCCTGAAGGAACTGGTCACGGACCTGGGCGCGATCGACGCCCGGGAGATCTCCTCCTTCCCCGTCGGCGACGGGGTCGTGCTGCGGGTCGGCCGCTACGGGCCGTACGTGGAGCGCGGCGAGAAGGACGCGGAGGGCCACCAGCGGGCCGACGTACCGGAGGACATGGCGCCGGACGAGCTGACGGTCGCGTACGCGGAGGAGCTGTTCGCGAAGCCGAGCGGCGAGTTCGAGCTCGGCAAGGACCCGGTCAGCGGGAACGAGATCGTCGCCAAGGACGGCCGCTACGGCCCGTACGTGACGGAGATCCTGCCCGAGGGCACGCCGAAGACGGGCAAGAACGCGGTCAAGCCGCGGACGGCCTCGCTCTTCCAGTCGATGTCCCTGGACACGGTCACGCTCGACGACGCGCTCAAGCTGATGTCGCTGCCGCGGGTCGTCGGAGTGGACGCGGAGGGCGTGGAGATCACGGCCCAGAACGGCCGCTACGGCCCGTACCTGAAGAAGGGCACGGACTCGCGGTCGCTGGAGACCGAGGACCAGCTGTTCTCGATCACGCTGGACGAGGCCCTGGCCATCTACGCGCAGCCGAAGCAGCGGGGCCGCGCGGCGGCCAAGCCGCCGCTGAAGGAACTGGGCACCGACCCGGTGAGCGAGAAGCCGGTGGTGGTCAAGGACGGCCGCTTCGGGCCGTATGTGACGGACGGCGAGACGAACGCGACGCTGCGGCGGGACGACGACGTCGAGACGATCACGCCGGAGCGGGGCTACGAGCTGCTCGCGGAGAAGCGGGCGAAGGGCCCGGCCAAGAAGGTCGCGAAGAAGGCCCCCGCGAAGAAGGCGCCGGCCGCGAAGAAGGCTCCGGCCAAGAAGGCGACGGCGAAGAAGGCGGTGGCGGCGACCAAGACCACCGCCGCGAAGAAGGCCACGGCGAAGAAGACGGTGGCGAAGAAGACGGCGACGGCGGACGAGTAGCCGCTCCGCCCGGCCGCCCGGCCGGCGTACGTACGAGGGGCCCCGCGCGCAAGCGTGCGGGGCCCCTCGCCGTTTCCGCGCGGGGGCGGGAGTGCCTCGGGGGCTTCCGGGCCTTCGTACGGGGGCGTCGAGGGGGCGCTGCGGGGTCGCTGCGGGGTCGCCGAGGGGGTTGTCCACAGCCCTTCCGCAGCCCGCAGGCGCAGCGGATAGGCTGGGCGGATGACGCGAGCCGAGCAGCCAACGGTCGTGACCGCCCCGGCGAAGCCGACCTACGACGAAGCCCTAGCAGCGGACTCCCGCGAGCGGGCGGTGCGCGCACTCCTGCGCACCCCCAGGCTGCGCCGACTGTGGAGCGCGCAACTGGTGAGCGGCATCGGCGACGCCCTCGCCCTCCTGGTGCTGGTGCTGCTGGCCCTGCAGGCGGCCGTCGCCGAAGAGGTCTTCGGCGGCGGCTACCGCGGAGCGGCGCTCGCCGTCGCCGCCGTCTTCGGCGTCCGGATCCTCGCGACCCTCCTCTTCGGCGCGGTCCTCCTCGGTCCGTTGGCCGGTCTCGTGGCTTCCGGGGGCAGGCTCGACCGCCGCTGGACGATGATCGGCGCCGACGGGGTGCGCCTCGGCCTCTTCGTCGTCGCCCCGCTGTGGCTCGACTGGATCCCGGCCCACGCGCTCACCGCCCTGCTGGCCACCGTCTTCGTGTCCGGCGCCGCGGAGCGGCTGTGGACGCTGGCCAAGGAGAGCGCCGCGCCCGCGCTGCTGCCCGCGCCGCCGCCCGAGGGGGCGACCGTACGGCCGCTCCCGGACCACCTGGACGCCCTGCGCCGGCTCACCCTGCGCACGGCCTTCGCGGCACTTCCCGTCGCCGCCGCCGTGCTGCTCGCCGCGACCCTGGTCGGCAAGGCCCTCGGCCTCGGCATCGACTGGTTCGCCGGGAACCAGGCCGCCCTCGGCTCCTACGTGGCCTCCGGCCTCTTCGCGGCGTCGGTCTCCCTGCTGCTCCCGCTGGTGCTGCCCGACGGCAAGACCCCGCGCCCCCGTTCGCCGCTGGAGGGCCTGCGGGCCCCCAAGACGGGCGACCGGCCCGACAAGGGCCGTACGGGCGCGGTCCCAATCCTGGTGCTGGCCTGCGCCGCGGTCGCCGGCGCGGTGTCCTGCGCCGTCGCCGTGGCCGTCCTGCACGCCGGCGACCTCGGCGGCGGCCCCGCCGCCTTCGCGCTCCTCGTCCTCGCACTGCTCGGCGGCACCGCCACCGGGATCCGCGCCAACCAGGCCGGCAAGGTGCTCCCCGCCCTCTCCCGCCGCCGTCTGCTCGCGCTGGCCATAGCGGTGGCGGGGGTCGCGCTGCTGCTGTCCGGGCTGGTTCCGGACACGGCGACCGTCCTGTTCCTGTCGCTGCTGGCCGGCACCGCCGCGGGCGTCGCGGCCAACGCCGGGCACACCCTGCTCGACCAGGAGACCGAGGAGTTCCGCCGGGCCCGGGTCACCGAGCACCTCCAGGCGGTCGTCCGCGTGGCCGTGGCCGTCGGGGCGGTGGCGGCCCCCGTGCTGGCCGCCCTCATCGGATCCCACCAGCTGACCGGCGACCAGGCCGCGGCCCACGGCGGCGCCGCTTTCACGCTGATGCTGGTCGGGGCCCTGCTGCTGCCGGTCGCCGCAGTCGTGCTGGCCAAGGCCGACGACCGGGCCGGCGTACCGCTGCGGCGCGACCTGCGCGAGGCACTGCGCGGCGGTGAGCCGGTCGAGGCGGCTTCCGACGCCGGGTTCTTCATCGCCATGGAAGGCGGCGACGGCGCCGGCAAGTCCACCCAGGTGGAGGCGCTGGCCGACTGGATACGGGGCAAGGGCCACGAGGTCGTCGTGACCCGCGAGCCGGGTGCCACCCCGGTCGGCAAGCGGCTGCGCTCGATCCTGCTGGACGTGTCGTCGGCCGGCCTGTCGAACCGTGCCGAGGCCCTGCTGTACGCGGCCGACCGGGCGGAACACGTGGACACCGTGGTGCGCCCGGCGCTGGAGCGCGGGGCCGTCGTCATCTCGGACCGCTACATCGACTCCTCGGTCGCCTACCAGGGCGCCGGCCGCGACCTGTCGCCGACCGAGATCGCCCGGATCTCGCGCTGGGCGACCGACGGGCTCGTACCGAACCTGACCGTGCTCCTCGACGTGTCGCCGGAGGCGGCGCGCGAGCGCTTCACGGAGGCCCCGGACCGGCTGGAGTCGGAGCCGGCGGAGTTCCACCGGCGGGTGCGGTCCGGTTTCCTGACGCTGGCCGCGTCCGACCCCGGGCGCTACCTGGTGGTCGACGCGGGCCAGGACCCGGAATCGGTGACCACCGTCGTACGCCACCGGCTGGACCGGATGCTGCCGCTCTCCGAGGCCGAGGTCGCCGCCCAGGCGGAGGCCAGGCGCCTCGCCGAGGAGGAGACACGGCGCAGGGCGGAGGAAGAGGCCGCTCGCAAGGCGCAGGAGGCACGGCTGAAGGCCGAGGAGGAAGCCCGCCTGGCCCGTGAGGCCGAGGAGGCCCGGGTCAGGGCCGAGGCGGAGGCCGCCCGCAAGGCGGCCGAGGAGCGGCAGCGCGCCGAGGAGGAGGCCCGGGCCCGGGCCGAGGCCGAGCGGCTGCGCGCGGAGGCTGAGGAGAAGGCCCGCGCCGCCGAGGCGGAGCGGATGCGCCGGCAGCACGAGGAGGAGGCCCGGCTGCGGGCCGAGGCCGAGGAACGGCGGCTGGAGAAGCAGCGCCGGGCGGAGGAGTCCCTGCTGAAGGCGGAGGAGGCGCGCCGCCTGGCGGCCGCCGCGGCGGCCGAGGCGGCGGCGAGTGCGGCTGCCGCGGTGGCGGCGTCGGAGGCGGCGGCGGCGCGGGCCGCGGCTTCGGCCGCTCCGGCTCCGTCGGCCGCTCCGGCTCCGTCGGCTGCCCCGGCTCCGACGCCGCCCTCCGCGCCGTCGGCTGCCCCGGCTCCTTCGGTTTCTTCCGGCCAGGAGACGGCGGCCCGGCATTCGGACGACGCCGTGACCGTGGAGACACCCCTGATCAAGCGGGTCGTCCGGCCGGACGACGTCACCCAGACGGTCCCGGTGCCGAAGGTGGACCCGGCCGCCGCGCCCCCCGCCGACGCGGCGGAGACGGCGGTGCTGCCTCCCGTACGGGCGACCGACGAGACGGCCGTGCTGCCCCCCGTACGCCCGGACGGCGGTCCGGAGGGCCGGGCGCAGCCGGACCGCGGCTCCCGGGCGGACGGTCCGCGGGCGGCGCAGGGACCGGCTCGGTCCGCGTCGCGCCCGACGGCCCAGCGCCCGCCGGAGAACCCGGCCGACCGCGTGCCGTCGGACATCTTCCGGGACTCGGACAACGACCGGACGCGCGAGCTGCCGGTCGTCGAGGAGGACGGGAGCCCGCGCCGGCGGCGCTCGGACTGGGCCGAGGAGACCCCGCTGGACGACCTGCCGACGCTGGCGGACGAACTGCTGGGACGCCACCGCGAGCCCGGTGAGGACGAGGACGGCGGCAGGGGGCCGCGCCGCCGCCGCTGACCGGCAGCGGGACGGGATTGTCGGTGGCGCGCGCCACAATGGGCGCACGGAGAGCGAAAGGTGGTGGGCGGGATGCCCGTATGGGACGACCTGGTGGGACAGGAGCGTGTCCAGACGCAGCTGGCCGCCGCCGCCCGTGACGCCGACGCCCTGGTCACGGCGATCACGGACGGGACCGAGCCGCCCGCCGCGAACAAGATGACGCACGCCTGGCTGTTCACCGGCCCGCCCGGTTCCGGGCGGTCCACCGCCGCCCGCGCCTTCGCGGCCGCCCTGCAGTGCACCAGCCCCGACCGCGCACTCGGCGGCGAACCGGGCTGCGGGTTCTGCGACGGCTGCCACACCACCGTGGTCGGCACCCACTCCGACGTGCAGATCATCCGTACCGACCTGCTGTCCATCGGGGTGAAGGAGACCCGCGACCTGGTCCGCAAGGCGCAGCTCTCCCCGGCCGTCGGCCGCTGGCAGGTCATCGTCATGGAGGACGCCGACCGGCTCACGGAAGGCGCGGGCAACGTGCTGCTCAAGGCCGTGGAGGAGCCCGCGCCGCGCACGGTGTGGCTGCTGTGCGCCCCCTCGCTGGAGGACGTGCTGCCCACGATCCGCTCCCGCTGCCGGCACCTGACCCTGCGGACCCCCTCCGTCGAGGCGGTCGCCGAGGTCCTGGTCCGGCGCGACGGCATCGAGCCCGCCGCCGCCGCGGCCGCCGCCCGTGTGACGCAGGGGCACATCGGCCGGGCCCGCCGGCTCGCCACCGACGCGGCCGCGCGGTCCCGCCGGGCCGCCGTACTGAAGCTCCCGCTGCGCGTCGAGGACGTGGGCGGCTGCCTCAAGGCCGCTCAGGAACTGGTCGACGCCGCCGCCGAGGACGCCAAGCAGGTCGCGGAGGAGGTCGACGGCAAGGAGACCGAGGACCTGCGCGCCGCGCTCGGCGCCGGAGCGGGCGCCGGAAGCCGGATGCCGCGGGGCACCGCGGGCGTGATGAAGGAACTGGAGGACCGGCAGAAGCGCCGGCGCACGCGCACCCAGCGCGACAGCCTAGACCTGGCGCTGACCGAACTGACCGGCTTCTACCGGGACGTGCTGGCCCTGCAGCTCGGGTCGTCCGTGGCCATCGCCAACGAGGAGATACGCCCCGACCTCGACCGGATCGCCCGCGCCTCGGGCCCGGAGCGGACGCTGCGCCGGATCGAGTCGATCATCGCCTGCCGGGACGCCCTCGACCGGAACGTGGCCCCGCTGCTGGCGGTCGAGGCGATGACGATGTCGCTGCGCGCGGGCTGACCGCCCGCCGGGCCGTCGTCGCGGTTCCGGGTGCCCGGTTGACGGGTTCACCCGTACGGGCGGTCCGCCGCCGGGACGGGGACGGGCCCGTCCCGTGGCCGGTCCGGCGCGGGCCACGGAAGGCGCGCGACCGTCCGGGGCAGGAGCGCCCCTGGAGCCCGGCCGGCAGGACGTAGGCTCCGGGAATGGACACCAGCCACCTGCTGCGTACGACCGGGACCCTGATCGCAGCCGCCGGGCTGCTGCTCTCCGGGTGCACCTCCGGCGGGTCGGGGCAGCCCCGGGCCTCCGCGACTCCCGGGTCGTCCTCGCCGGCCGGGTCCGCCGCCGCGTCGGCCGGTTCCACCGCTCCGTCGGCGCGGCCGTCCCCCGACCCGGTGGCGCTGCGCCCGTACTACGAGCAGAAGCTGACCTGGCGCGACTGCGGTGTCCCCGGGTTCCAGTGCTCCACGATGAAGGCCCCGCTGGACTACGCGTCCCCCCGCTCCGGGCAGGACGTCGACATCGCGGTGGCCCGCCGCAAGGCCACCGGGCCTGGCAAGCGGCTCGGCTCGCTGGTGGTCAACCCGGGGGGCCCCGGCGGCTCCGGCATCGGGTACCTCCAGGCGTACGCGGGCATCGGCTACCCGGCGCCGGTCCGCGCCCAGTACGACATGGTGTCCTTCGACCCGCGGGGGGTGGACCGCAGCACTCCCGTCGAGTGCCTGAGCGGCCCGGCCATGGACACGTTCACGCAGGTGGACCAGACGCCGGACGACGCGGCCGAGCGGGCCCGGCTGGTGGCCGCGTTCAAGGAGTTCGCGGCGGCCTGCGAGAAGCGCTCGCAGCGCATCCTGCCGCACGTGTCGACCGTGGACGCCGCCCGGGACATGGACCTGCTGCGCGCGGTGCTCGGCGACGAGAAGCTGACGTACGTCGGAGCCTCGTACGGGACGTTCCTGGGGGCGACGTACGCGGACCTCTTCCCGGGCCGCGTCGGCCGTCTCGTCCTGGACGGGGCGATGGATCCCTCGCGCCCGGCGCTCGACCTGAACCGTGACCAGACGGCGGGCTTCGAGACCGCCTTCAACGCCTTCGCCGAGGACTGCGCGCAGCAGTCCGACTGTCCGCTGGGCACGGGAGACCCGAAGGCGGTGGCGGCGCGCCTGAAGGAGTTCTTCGCGAAGCTCGACGCCCGGCCGGTGCCGACCGGCGACGCGCGCCGCCCGCTCGGGGAGTCCCTCGCGACGACCGGGGTGATCGCCGCGCTGTACGACGAGAGCGCCTGGCCGCAGCTGCGCGAGGCGCTCGGCTCGGCCATGAGCGGTGACGGGGCGCCCCTGCTGGCCCTCGCCGACAGCTACTACGAGCGCGGAGCGGACGGCACCTACGCGAACCTGATGTTCGCCAACGCCGCCGTCAACTGCACCGACCAGCCGCCGGCGTTCAGCGGCCCGGAAGCGGTGGACGCGGCGCTCCCGTCGTTCGAGAAGGCGTCTCCGGTCTTCGGCGAGGGGCTGGCATGGGCCTCGCTGAACTGCGCGTACTGGCCGGTGAAGGCGACGGGCACGGCGAAGAAGCTGACGGCGAAGGGGGCCCCGCCGATCGTGGTGGTGGGTACGACGCGGGACCCCGCGACCCCGTACAAGTGGGCCCAGGCCCTGGCCGGGCAGCTCGAGTCGGGCACCCTGCTGACGTACGAGGGCGACGGGCACACGGCGTACGGGCGCGGCAGCGACTGCATCGACACCTCGATCAACCGGTACCTGCTGGAGGGCAAGGCCCCCGAGGACGGCAAGAGGTGCGAGCCGTCCGACGCGACCCGGTGAGACGGGTGCCGCGGGTGCGGCGGGTGCGGCGGGTGCCGCGGGGCTAGTGGCCGGACCCGGTGGTCTTGAAGGAGCCGGGCACCATCCACACCACGAGCACCAGTACCGCGGCCGCGATGCCGATGGAGACGTACGAGGTGGTGGTCAGGGCGCTGTCGAAGGCGTCCCGGGCCCGTTCCAGGAGCCCGGCGCGCTCGGCGGCGGGCAGGGTCTCGGCGTACTCTCCGGCGCCGCCGATGGACTCGGCGGCCACGGCGGGGGTGCCCGCCATGTGCCGGGCGTAGGCGGCTCCGTGGAGGGACCCGAGGAGCGCGACGCCGAGGCCGACCCCGAGCTCGTACGAGGTCTCGGACACCGCGCCGGCCTGCCCCGCCCGCTCCGCGGGGACCGCGGAGACCAGCACGGAGGCGGCGGTGGTGATGGCGAGGCCGTCGCTGAAGCCGAGGGTCGCGAGGAAGACGGCGACGTACGCGTACGAGGTCGGCTGCGGGGCCAGGGCCAGCAGGGTGAACCCGGCGACCAGCCCGGCCAGGCCGAGCGCCATGCAGGCCCGTACGCCGATCCGGTGCATCAGTGTCGGCGCGAGCAGGGAGCTGACCAGCATGGCGAGGGCGGTCGGGAGGGTGCGCAGGCCGGCTTCGAAGGGGGAGTAGCCGTGGACGTACTGGAGCCACAGCGACACCAGGAACAGCGCGGCGCCCGCGGCCAGCATCGCCATCAGGGTGACCAGGGCCGCGGCGGTGAAGGGGCGGTTCCGGAAGAGCCGTACGTCGAGCAGGGGGTCCTCCAGCCGCAGCTGGCGGCGGGCGAACCAGGTGAGCAGCACGATGCCCGCCAGCAGGACCGCCAGGTCCGCGGCCCCGGGACGGCCGGTGGCCACGTGCTTGATCCCCCAGGCGAGGAAGATGATGCCGGCGACGGAGAGGACGGCGCTGAGGCGGTCGAGGGCGTGCTGGCCGGCGTCCTTGAACTCGGGCAGCAGCCACAGCCCGGCGGCGACGGTCACGACCACGACGGGGACGTTGACCCAGAAGGCGGCGGCCCAGCCGTACCGTTCGACGAGCAGCCCGCCGACGACCGGCCCGATGGCGGCCCCGGCGCCGGCCACGGCGGCCCAGACGCCGATGGCGAGATTGCGTTCGCGGGGGTCGGCGAAGATGTTCCGGATCAGCGAGAGCGTGGACGGCATGACCATCGCTCCGCCGATGCCGAGGAGCACGCGGCCGGCGATGAGCTGGGCCGAACTCCCGGCGGTGGCGGCGAGTACGGAGGCCACGCCGAAGAGGACGAAACCGGTCAGGAAGAGCTTCTTGCGCCCGAGCCGGTCGCCGAGCGCGCCGGTGGTGACGAGCAGCCCGCCGAGCACCAGGCCGTAGATGTCGATGATCCACAGCTGCTGGATCGCACTGGGCCGGAGGTCGTCGATGAGGGAGGGGAGCGCGACGTTCAGGATGGTGGCGTCCATGGCCACCAGCAGCAGGCTGGCGCAGAGCACGGCGAGCATCGCCCACCGCCCGGCCCCGTACGCGGAACGGTCTCCCGCGCCGGGGCCAGCGGGCTGCACGGCTCGGGACACGCGGCCTCTCATCCCTCCGGGGGTCGGTCACGGCGGAACGACGCGCCGAATCCGCCGTATCTGCCCCAGTATGTGACCTACGTCCTCCTCCCGCACAACCCGGTTCTGGGCACCCGTCGACACCCTGTAGACTTGGCGCCGCTGCTGATGAGAGCACCTCTTCGAGGGAATACTTGTCTGACCAGCGGTGCCGCCTTAGCTCAGCTGGCCAGAGCAACGCACTCGTAATGCGTAGGTCTCGGGTTCGAATCCCGAAGGCGGCTCGGATTAGCCCCAGGACTCACTCGCCGTGACCTGGGGCTTTTTCATGCCTCCCGCCCGAGCGCGCATGCGGCGGCCGAGGTCCGGAACCCCGTGCGTGAGCGGAGGGCTCACGGGGCCCTTACTTCTTGGACCTCTTGCAGCTGGCTGGCCACGACTGGCGGACAAGCTGCGAGTTGGCCGTCGGGTCGGTGCCTCAGCCGAGCAGCCTGTGGAGACCGGCCGGATCGCCGCAGCCGGGACCGGCCGACTCAACCGACGCATCGCCCAACAAGCCATGCGTGAGGTACCCGTCTGATCATCGTTTCCAACGACGCGGCGTGCACGAAACTGGTGCCGCCTTGGGTCAGCCTTCAGGAGCCTGGCCCCTTGGGGGGACTGTCCTTGCCCGAACGCCGACATCAGGTGAGTCCGGCGGACAGAATGATCAACATGGTCGCGATCATCAGGTGCACAGAGGCCGAGACGGCACATCTCAAGTGGCAAGAGGGCTTGTTCCCAGCCTCTGGGCGTCGTGAGTGGACATGGACGACCACACGGCCCAGGGAGTTCTGGACCAAGGGTAGCCACGTCACCCTGATGGCGACTCTGGACAGATACGGCATCTTGCAGGTCACCAGACTCGGTTACACGAAGCGACTGCGCCAGGTTGCCGACTTGCAGCAGAAGCTGGAGATCTCCCATGTCACCCCGCTTCCAAAGCCGGTGGCGTTGAGTGAACTCCTTGCGCTGTTGGCCTCACGGCATCGCGTGCACCTAGTCGAGGAGGGTCAGCAGACAGAGGCGACGGGCAAGGCTCTGCTCGCCGCATTGGTCGGGCTGCGGCCTGACGCGGACGGTGTGATCGGACAGCTCAGTGCTGCGTTCGACGGCTACACAGTGCGCTCGAAAGCGGGGCAGGCCCTGGCAACCCAGCGCGATGCGGTCTTGGGAATCGGGCGTATGGCAGGGATGAGCATCCCTCAGCTCGCCCGGTGGGATCCGCCAGCCGAGGAGCTGTACGACGACAGGCCGCCGCCGGCGTATCTCGACCTCTTGAGTCGGCCGGATACGGCTTCAGCGGGCGGGGGCCAAGCAGCTCCGGGGCACGACATTGCGATCGAAGATCACCACATCGGCCGGGATGCCGAGATATTCCTGGGCTGGATTGGTGAGCTAACCGGGCATATCGCCTGGCGGCACTTCCGGCAGGATGACCAGTCACTGTTGATCGCCAATGTGAATCGTACCGCTGCCGAAGGAAACTCTGGCGCTGACCTCCTCTACTACCACGAGAGCCGCGGAAGCCTCATCCTCGTTCAATACAAGAAGCTGGACAGGGTGGGCGGCTACTACTACCCGGACAGTGACCGTAAATTGGCCGACGAACTCAAGCGCATGCAAGAAGTTGATGCCTACGCTGCCCGTCTCCAGCGACCTACTGATGACCACAGGTTGAGTCCCGATCCGAGCTGGATCAAGTTGTGCCCGCCCGAAGGGCTGATCCCGCAGGCAAACGTCATGGTGCCGGGAATGTACTTCTCCCGTCAGCACTTCCAGCGTCTGCGCGACGACCCAAGAGTGAGGGACGGTCGGGGCGGAGCGCTGCGCTTTGGCTACTCCAACGTTCCCAGCTACTTGGACAACACCATCTTCACCCGGTTGGTGGAGACGGGGATGATCGGTACTGCCGGAGCGGGTACGGAGCTGGTACGGCAGCAGATCATGCAGAGTGTTCGTGAAGGTCGGCTGCTCACGGCCGGCTTACTCGCTGGCAAGGAACAGCCTCAGTCTGCTCGCAACAGCGCCCGTCGCCGACGCCGCTAAACGATTCCGTATGTGAGCCGAAGAACATGGCCGATGCTCTGCATGGGCTATGCAGGCCGACGGGGTAGTCGGGATCCTGGGAGGTACGAAGGGGCGTCCGCCCCCTATTTCTTGGGCTTCTTCCGCTTGGGGCTAGGGCCCTTCGGTTTTCCTCCACCCTGGGCCTTCTGGGCGCGCTTGGACTTCTTCTGGGCCTTCTCTGCCTTGCGCGCGGCCTCTTCCTCCTCAGCCTTGCGCCGGAGGGGGACCAGTCTGGCGGTGGCCCCGGCGGCGCTCTTGCCGACGTGGGGGAGCACGCTCTGGTAGATGCGCGCGTGATCCGGGTGTCGCTGTGTCCGAGCGTGTCCGACACGATCTTGATGCCGATGTCGGCCGCCAGCATGAGCGTGGCAGCGCCGTGGCGTAGGCCATGCAGCCGGATCGGCGGGAGTCTGGATGCGGCGACGAGCCGCTCGAAGAGATCGGTCCCCTTGCCCGGGTGCAGCCAGGATCCGTCCTCCTGGGTGAAGACGAGCCCGGTGTTCACCCAAGCCAACCCCCACTCCGTGCGATCGGCTTCCTGATGCTTGCTGTGCCGCTCCAGGACGCCGACAGTGTCGTCATCGAGCGCGACCACGCGGAACCCGCTGTCCGTCTTCGGCTCGGACGCCTCGGCCTCCCAGCCGTCCTGGATGAGCTGACCGGTCACGGTGAGGGAGTGGCGGTCGAGGTTGGTCTCCGACCAGGGCGGCCCACACGCCTCGCCTTGCCGCAGGCCGCGGAAGGCGATCAGGTGCCACATCGCGTACAGCCGGTCGCCGGCGACGAAGTCTCAAGGACTCTGCCAGTTTCCGCGTGCACCGCTTCCACGAGACCGGCTCGTTCGGCCACGGCACCGGCATCCGGAACCACTGCGACGTCGACCCGCTAGTCAGCATGACCGGTAGCAAGCCCACTTCTGACACCGCTCTGCGATGGGTGAAGGAAGCCCTGAAGGCCAGCTTCCCGATGACCATCGTCGAGATCCGCCGGCCTACCGTCGTCGTCAGGTTCGCTTGGCGGAGCAGAGCAGTGGGAGATCCTCCCCGGGTTCCGTACCTCACCTCAAGGCGAGACGCCGGTCTACGACATCCCCGGACCGGCAAGCGGGTGGATGAGCTCGGCCCCGACGGCGCACCTGGACTACGTCAATGGGGTCAACCAGCAGGCTGGCATCCTCGGGGGCGCGAAGAAGTTGGCCCGGCTCGCTAAGGCGTGGAAGTACTACAACCAGGTGCCGATCTCCTCCTTCTGCCTGGAGATGCGCGCCGCCCAGTACATGGCGGCTCAGGCGTCCTTCAGTGCCGCCCTGCACCTCGGCGGCTATCTGGAGTGGCTCGACCAGATCGCGCTGGCGGACATGAACAACCCCACGGGGAAGGCAAGTCGGTTCTTTGCGTGCTCCAGCACGACAATAAAGACAACTGCGTTGTCCAACCTCCACACCGCAGCGACTCGTGCGAGGAAGGCCGTCACCGCCGAGCAGGCTTGGAACATACGGCAGGCCCTCGACTACCTGGACCTCCTGTTCGGCCACCAGTTTCCTAAGCCCTGACGGCAGCGCCTTCGCGGGCTTCGTCGGGCCCAACCTTGCCGGCCGGGAACGGCGCAGGAAGGCTTCCCCCCTTGCTGACCTGCTGTCGCCCGTTCGCCGACATCATCGCCGACACCTGGGCGTGGATGCGGGCGGATGGCAGGCAGGTAGAACAACCACGATGCTCTGAGCGCAGAGTAGACCCGGACAAGGAGGTCGGGATCCTCGCTGCCCTCGGCCAGCCGCGGTAAGGGCATGGCTAGGGTCAGGGTTCGATGGCGAGGAGGAGCCCGCTTCCATTTCCCGACTGCCTCGATTGTTGGCAGGTACCCGAACTTCTCAATCTCCTCGCCAAGCGGGCAGCAACCCACGTCCCGCGCCCGGTGGTCATCGTTGGCGCTGGAGAGCCGTGTCCAGGTGCTCCTGGACCGGGTCGAAGAGGCCGTAAGGGACGTACTGAGGGATCTCGGCGGGGGTAACCCATGCGAGCCCAGCCAGCTCGTCGGTGTCCGCGACGTACGCGCGGCCACCGATCACCTCGCAGGCCGTGTAGGATATCAGTCGGCCCGTGGCTGGATGGACCCGCTCGCCGAGCAGCTTTACGGCCTCCACGTCCAGGCTCGTCTCCTCCTGGGTCTCACGGACAGCGGCGTCCTCGCGGGCTTCGCCCGGCTCGACCTCGTCGGCTGGGAACTGTCAGGAGAGCTGGCCCTCGCTGACCCGGCGCCGGACCATGAGCACGCGACCCTCGTGCACCACGATGGCCGCGGCGATGCCAGGTCGCTCCTCAGCGTTCTGCTGCGTCACGTCTGCTCCTCCAGGACTGCCAGGATGGGTGGGAAGATCGTATCGACGGGGATGAACCGGGTCAGCGAGTTTTTCGGAACCCACATGTCGTCCACGTTCTCGACGGCATCGGTGTTGGCGGCCTCGCCGGCCAGGTACTCGCACAGGAAGTAGTCGCACAGTCCGGTCACCGGGTGGAGGCGGCTTCCCAGGTTCTGGCGGACTGCGCAGTGGACACCGGTCTCGTCCAGGGTTTCCCGCACCGTGGTGGTCTCAGCCTTACCTTCAGGCTTGATCACACCAGCCGGGAACTGCCAGGTGATGCCGGAGGCGCCGTCGTCCCGTCGGCAAACCAGCAAGACCTGGTGGTCCCGGATCACCGCAGCGATGGCAAAATGGAGAGTCTGGGCCCCTGCTGGCGAGGAGGCCGTCGGGGCCCGTTCGCCCGAGACCAGGAGGGCGAACCGCTGCCGTGCCGTCAGTGCAGCTTCCTCGTGGGCGGAGTCGAGGAGCTGCTGCATCTCCTTGCGCGGCACGGCGGCTGCGTCGGAGTGCCAGGTAGCGACGGTCCTGACGGCGATGCCGAGCTGGGCGGCGAACTGCTCGTTGGTAAGGCGTAGTGCGGCCTGCAGCAGGCAAGCGTACCGCCCGCTCCAGCGCTCGATCACGTCCACGGGCCGCCCCTTCGTCGTCGCTGCTGTCGGTGCAGGAAGCTGCGCGCCGAAGATGCACTCCCACTGCACTGGCGCTTCATGGTCTCGCCGGTCAGGCCGCGGAAGAATCGGGGTCACCAGTCAGGGATCCTGCGGTGATCCTCTTAGCACCAAGGCCATTTGAGAGGCGCACTCGCGCCGGACGAACACGAGGAGATTATAGATGCGTACCCACTGCGGGTAACAGGGACGAGGAGGTTGGCTCGATACGGACCCTCAGCCGGCACGCTGCAACACCGTTTGCGCGTTTTTCAGCTGGGTGCCGCTCTCACTCGTCCTGGCCACTCCGCCACCGCCGGTAATCTCGGCGTGTGGGGGCTGATTGTCCGTCATCTCCGTTTGCCAGCACGGCGAAAGGGGGCCAATGCCCGAGGATCAGGTGCACACCGTCGAGCGCACGCTCGTCCTGCTCAAGCCCGATGCGCTGGCGCGTGGCCTGGCAGGGAGGATCATCACGCGGTTCGAGGATGCCGCACTGAAGATCATCGGAACCCCTCCTCACCGTAGACGAATGCCAGCACATCGCACTACTGGCCGACGAACTCCGCGGCTATGCCTTCCACGACATCGGAGCACTGTTGGAACACACTATTCCTCGCCTCGTACGCCGCATCTCTGCTGGCGTCGAGGCCCGTGCTAACGGTGTGACTGCATACCTGGAGCACGGGCTGGCACCGTGAGCAGTGCGCTGAACCAGAGGTGATAGTGCTGGTTCGCTCGGCAAGGACTGTCCCGACACGCACCACCTGCCCGACAATGGTCAACGGGACCAGACGTCCCCTCGCTGTCCCATACGCCTTGATGCTCTTGGAGCTCTCGCTGTGACGCTCTCCGTCCCTCCTTCGCCTACCGCGCTCGAGACCGTGTTCAAGCGGGTCATCGAGCGCAAGGCTGTCCGCGCTGAAGCGACACTGCAGGCGGACATCCGCCAGTTCTTGCTGGATGCGGACCTGAATCTCGGTGAGCAGGATCTCCTGACTCCCGTGCTGGAAGCACAGGTGGGCGGTGGCACGGGTCACCGGATCGACATCGAGATGGGCGCGACCGTCATCGAGGTCAAGAAGGACATCAGCCGCCCAAAGATCCGCAAGGACGCGGTCGAGCAACTGGCGAAGTACGTGCGTGCCCGGACAGAGAAGCGCGAGCGGCGTCACGTCGGCATCCTCACCGACGGAGCTGAATGGCGCGCCTACGCGCTGGTCAACAATGAGCTGAACGAGGTGAACCGTCTCGATGCGCGGGAGCGCAACGGCAACGCTCTGGACCTGGTCCGTTGGCTCGAAGGCGTCCTAGCGACGTCCGAGGGCGCGGCACCCACGCCAGATGCCATTGCGACCCGCCTTGGAGCCGACAGTGTCGCCCACTCCATCGACAAGGCAGTCCTCGCCGCGTTGTACGAGGAGAACAAGAGTCGGCCGACCGTCCGGTTGAAGCGCGATCTTTGGGCACGTCTGCTACGTGACGCCCTGGGTGCCCAATTCGAGGACAGCGATGATCTGTTCATCGAGCACACGCTCCTGGTGAACACGGCCTCCATCATCGCCCACGCGGTGATGGGGATCGACGTGAAGGACACCTCACCCGCCTCGTTGGTCTACGGTCAGCTGTTCGCGCAGGCGAGGATCTCAGGTGTGGTCGAGTCGGACTTCTTTGGCTGGCCGTTGGAGACAGAGGGCGGCGCGGGCTTCGTCCAAGATCTGTCTCGCCGCCTCGCTGGCTTCGACTGGTCAAGGGTCGAGCACGACGTCTTGAAGGTTCTGTACGAGTCGGTGATCACCGCGGAGACCCGTAAGAAGCAGGGGGAGTACTACACGCCGGACTGGCTGGCGGAAGCGACAGTGGCCGAGGCTGTCCCCGATCCGCTGAACCAGCGGATCATGGACCCGTCGTGTGGTTCTGGCACGTTCCTCTTCCACGGCGTCCGACGTTACCTGGCCGCCGCGCAGGACGCTGGGTTGCCCCTGCGCGAAGCATTGGACGGCCTGCACGACCATGTCGCTGGCATCGATCTCCACCCTGTCGCAGTGGCCCTCGCCCGCGTCACGTACCTCCTCGCCATCGGCCGTGAGACGCTCACCTCCGAGGAGCGCGGCTCAATAAGCGTCCCCGTCTACCTGGGTGACAGCGTCCAGTGGGGGCAGCGCACTGACCTCATCGACCACGGCCACCTCGTCATCCAGACCGGCACAGGTAGCCAGCTCTTCACCAATGAACTGCGCTTCTCCGAAGCCTTGCTGCAGGACGCCAGTCGCTTCGACATGATCGTCAACGAGCTCGCCGACAAGGCAGCCGACCCGCACCGGACCCAAGGCAAGTTGCCCTCTCTCCAGGCCGTTTTCAACCGGCATGGAGTCACAGACGCGGACGACCGGGACGAACTAACCGAGAACTTCCGCGTTCTGTGCGACCTCGTCGACGAGGGCCGCAACCACATCTGGTCCTACTACGTCCGCAACTTGGCCCGTCCCATGTGGCTGTCGCGCGCTGAAAATCGAGTAGACGTTCTCATCGGCAATCCGCCCTGGCTCTCCTATCGGCACATGTCGGCCGACATGCAGAAGACCTTCAAGGAGATGATGCAGGCCCGTGGCCTGTGGAGCGGCTTCGAGGTTGCCACCCATCAGGACCTTTCCGGCCTGTTCATCGCCCGTGCCGTCCAGCAGTATCTGCGCGAGGAAGGCACGTTCGCCTTCGTCGTCCCCAACCCGGTCCTGGACCGTCCCTACTGGGCCGGCTTTCGGGGCGGAGATTGGGCGGACCCCGACCACCCTGTCAAGGTCAACTTCACTGGCTCCTGGGACCTGCGCCGACTGCGCCCGCACTTCTTTCCCCGTGCTGCAGCCGTCGTCTTCGGCCGACGGCGACCCCTTGCCATCGGACAGCAAGGCAATAGCGCCGTCGCGCTATCCAAGCAGACCGAGATCTGGACCGGGAAGATCTCCAAGAGCACCGCTCGCTGGGAACACGCAAAGGGCTGGATCACCCGGAAGGCGGGTGAGCTGCGCTACCCCAAGGAAGGGCTGATCAGCTCGCCCTACCGGAACCGGTTTGGGCAAGGGGCTACCGTCGTCCCAAAGGTCCTTTTCTTCGTCAAGGAACAGGCTGCCAATTCGCTCGGCCTCGGAGGCGGCCGAGTCTCAGTCCGCTCCGAGCGGAGCAATCTGGAGAAGAAGCCCTGGAAGGAGCTCCCCGACCGGGAAGGATCGGTCGAGAAGCAGTTCGTCCGGCCCGTTCTGCTCGGCGAGCACGTCGTTCCCTATCGGATCATGGGCGCTGATAAGGCCGTTTTGCCCATCGAGGGGGCGAATACCCTCATGGACGGTGAGCATGACCACCTCGACCGATACCCAGACCTGGCGAAATGGTGGCGTGACGCAGAACGGCTCTGGGATGACAACCGCTCCAGCGAACGGCTCTCCCTGACCGAACAGCTCAACTTCCGGAAGAAGCTGACCGAGCAGCTCCCCGGCGCGCCTCTGAGAGTGGTGTACGGCGCATCCGGAATGCACGTGTCTGCCGCGCTGGTGGAGGACCCGAACGCGGTTATCGAGCACGTCCTCTACTGGGCTGCGGTTGCCACCCGGCAGGAGGGCATGTACCTACTTGCACTACTCAATGCCTCACGTCTCACCGAAGCCGTGCGCCCTCTGATGTCCTATGGCAAGGACGAGCGGCACATCGACAAGGCTGTGTGGGAACTGCCCATCCCTGACTTTGACCCGTTTGACCCCAAGCATGTGCGGATTGCCGAGCTGGGGGAGGCGGAAGCGCTGCGGATCGCGGAGCTGAAGTTCGACGTGGACAGCAGCTACATCAAGATCCGACGCGCCTTGCGCGACTTCCTCCTATCCTCTCCCGACGCCGAGGAACTTGATCAACTGATCACGGAACTACTCGGCTGAGTTGGTCCCGCATGTTCGCCTTCCTTCAATGCCTATAGAGGGCAGTAGGGGGTGCAAGGGTTTGAAGCTGGCTCAGTTTGCGTGAGCGGACGGGGTGGCACAGGGTGGTTTGGGTGGCATGCGGGGGTCGGGCCGTACCTTGCTGACCTGCGGAAACGGGATTTGATGGCACGGCCCGGCATCAGGCGGGATGATCTTGTGGGGGCTCGTAATGCGTAGGTCTCGGGTTCGAATCCCGAGGGCGGCTCGGATTAGCCCCAGGACTCACTCGCCGTGACCTGGGGCTTTTTCATGCCCTCCCGCCCGTCCGACGCCCCGTGCGTGGGTACGCGACGGCCCCCGGCTCCCCTGGCCCCCCGGGGCTGCGGGGCCGGGGCGTGCGCGTCGGAGCGGGGCGCCGGGACCGTGGCGAAGCGGGCCTTCTACGTGGGGAATTCGCCGAGCCAGTCGCGGCCCAGGAGGACGGCGGGGAGGTAGTCGGACTCGACCTCGACGGGGAAGCCCGCGTCGTGGGCGATGCAGGCGATGGCGAGCGGGGCGAGGGCGACGAGGCCCGTGGCTTCGAGGGCACGGCTCTCCTCGCTCCAGTGCTCCTTGTGCCACCGCAGGGCGTTGGCCAGGGCCTTGTTGAAGCCGGGCCGGTCGTCGCGGATGATCCGGTGGAACATCTCCATCGGCGGGTACGACAGCCTGCCCGCCGTCCCGGGGTCGCGGGCGGCCTCAGGGTCGGTGCCGTCGACCGCCGCCACCAGCCTCCGGCCGAGGTTCGGGCCGCCGGTCCAGTAGGTCCGCAGGGTGTCGATCCAGGCGTGGACGTGTTCGCCGGCGCTTCCGTTGCCCCGCAGCAGGGGCAGGGGCACCCGGCACAGTGCCGTGATCCTGTCCCGCTCCCGGCAGACCAGGGCCAGGTAGAAGGCGGTGAGCCAGGTGTCCGCCGTCACGTACCACTGGGGGCCGGTGGCCGTGAGCGTACGCTCCTTGTGCGCGATGCGGCACCGGACCGTTTCCCCGGCGGAGCCGGCGGTGGCGAAGACGGCCGAGCTCACCTGCATGGCGGTGACCCAGGCGTCCCACGTGGGGAAGACCGCGGCTCTCGGGTCCAGCAGGCAGTGCCCCTTGGCGAGGGTGAGCGTGGTGTGCACGGCGTCGCCCAGTCTGGTGGGGCGTTCCTCCAGCCCCTCGATCAGCTCCTCCGCGTCCTCCTGGAGCACCGCGATGCCCTCTTCCGCGTGCCCGGTGGGAAAGGAATGACGGGCAATGACCGAAACCAACGCGCTGCTCCTTGAACTTTCGTGACGTCCGGAAATCGCGTCGAACCCGGCGCCCGACGCTCGCAGGAACTCCACCGGAACCTGCGCCAGCTGGTTCAGCCGGTCGTTCTCGCGGCAGATGATCGCGAGGTAGAAGTCGTCGAGCCAGGTGTCCGCCCGGAGGTGGTTCTGCGGTCCGGTGGTGGCGAGGCGGCGCTCGTCCTGGCGGATCTTGCACGTGACGGTTTCCAGGCCGGGAGCGGGGGCGGCGAAGACGGCCGAGTGCACCTGCATGGCCGGCAGCCAGGACTTCAGGTCTCCAGCATGACGGCGCCGGGGTCCCCGACCGAGCGGACGAGGGTGGTGTTCAGCGACGTCATGACCGCATCCGACCTGGAGTCGTACGAGGTCTCGATCTTCTCCAGCGAAGAGGACAGCGATCTTTCCATGACGGGAACCACCGCCGCCATCGAGTCCTTGCGGTAGTCCTGGCGCTCTATGATCACGGTCATCTGTTCTCCACGGGGCGATCCTGCCGCACCACTTGTCGTGCGCACGGCGCCTCCAATTTTGGTGGAGGCGCCGGGCCTTCGTGTTCTCGGGGTCGACCTCCGGGCCGTTCAGTGGTTACCGGGAGCCGGCGGCCACGATCGTTCCGATGAGGCCGGCCGCCGCGATCTCGTCGAGCCGGACCGTTCCGGCGGCGATGGCCTCTTCCGGGGAGCCTGGGATCCGGTCCGTCGGTTCCCAGCGCAGGTCCCGGGTGAACAGTTCGTCGAACTGCTCGCCCCGCAGCTCGCGGCGCCTCAGGAGCGGCCCCTGGCCATCGGCCGAGGTGTAGTACGAGATGCGCCCTTCGCCGTCCACGGCATCCAGCACGGTCTGGTTCAGTGCCCGTACGGGCCCAGTGCCGAGGTTGCCCCGTGCGGTGCCGAGGCGGAACGACACCCCTGTGAGGTCGAGGCCGCCCGCGTTGTCCACCACGAACTCTCCGCCCCTTTCGTAGAAGAGGACCAGCGGCTCGTAGAGGTCGGGGAGGTCGCGATGCGCGGCCGGGTTCCGCGCCCGGAGTTCTGCCAGGCGCACGGCACCCGCGCAGGTGCGCCGGAGGGCGCTGCCGGGCACGGTGCGCAGGAGTTCACCGAGTTCCGCGGAGAGTTCCGGAGAAAGCCGGACTCCGGGGTCCATGTGCTCCGTGACGTCGAAGAAGGGCCATGCGCTCTCGGCGGAACACGCCCGGGCCCACACGGCCGCCCGCCGGAGGTACTCACGCATCAGCAGGCGCCGCGACATGACGTGCCCGAACGCGTGGTCCCAGTCACCGGTCCATTCCACCGCGCGAAGGCGGTGCAGCATGGCGGACGCCGGGTGGTCGGTCACTTCCGCGCCTTCCCGCGTCAACGCCGGTCATCTCTGTCGTGGTGGGGAGTCAGCCGCACCCCTCGCGAGCGCCTGCCCCGTGCGGGGGTCCCGGGCATCACGTGTCGAACTCCCCCACCCAGGAACGGTCCAGGAGGCGGACAGGGAGGTAGTCGGACTCGACCTCGATGGGGAAACCCGCGTCGTGCGCGAGGCAAGCCATCGCGAGCGGGGCGAGGGCCAGGAAGCCGGCGATGTCCCCCGAGCGCTCCGGTGTGCTCCAGTACGCCTTGTGCAGTTCCAGGGCCTGCGCGAGCGCCTGGTTGAACCCGTCGTGGTCCCTGCGCAGGAACTGGTGGAAGAGGTTGACCGGCGGATACAGCACGCACTGGAGCAGTTCGCGCGGCGCGATCGTGGCGAGGTCCGGGTGGGACCGCTCGATGGCCGACGTGAGCTTCTCCGGCAGGCCCGGCTGCTCACGCCAGTACGTCTGGAGGGCGTCCACCCAGGGGTAGACGTACGCGTCGCTCTCGGCGCCGGACGAGCGCAGGAGATCCAGCGGAAGCCCGCACATCGCGTCCATGCGGGGCTGGTCCCGGCAGATGATGACGAACCAGAGCACGGTCAGCCAGTTGCCGGCGTTCGCGTAGCACTGGGGTCCCGTGGCGTTGACGGTCCGTACGTCGTGCGCGATGCGCGCTTCGATCGTGCCTTCGGTGACGGAGGCGGCCGCGAAGGCCGCCGTACCCACCTGCATGGCGCAGACGGTGGCGTCCCAGGTGGCGAAACGGTTGGCGCGCGGGTTGAGGGCCTGGTGCGCCTGGACCAGCAGCAGCGCCTCGTTCAGTGCCATGCCGACGATCGCGGGCGAGGCATTCAGATTCTGGAGGCTCGTCTCGAACTCGTCCGCCAGGCGTTCGGTGACCTGCTCGTCGACCGTGGGAATGGCGTGCCGCTCGACGATCACCGTCACGGATTGCTCCTGTGGGCCGCTCGTCATGGGAGTGGAGTCACTGACCTTGCGGTCGTTGAGGAGACAGGACCTGAACGCGTGCACCCCGGCTGTTCAGCCAGACTTCGAGAGCGACTCCGGTGATCTCCCGCAACGCGTCTCCGTCGACGACCGAGGCCGGACCGAATACCGTCCCGGTGAGTCCCAGCACTACCGTCTGTTCATCCATGACGACTTGAAATGAGGTGTGCTGAACACTTGCGTTCGACAGGTCCGCGCCCTGAAGTTTCACGTCGAGCATTCCGGCCCCATCGAGTTTCGCGTGCCGGAAGGATGCTCCTCGAGCATCGACCGCCCACATTTCCGAACTTCCCAGGTCGGCTCGGTCCAAATTCGCGCAGCCCAGCGAGGACCCATCCATGACAGCCTTGACGAGCGTGGCTCCGGAAAGGTTCGCCCCATCGAGCTCGGCCCCCTCCAGGTGAGACCGGTACAGATCGGACCCGGACAGATTCACGTCGCGGAGGACGGACTCCGTGAACAGTCCGTTGGCGAGATCGGCACCCGAGATATCGGCTCCCCTCAGATCGAGCCCGGCCACATCCAGCAGGGATTCGCTGTCTGCGGCCCACTCGTTCAGTACAGCGGTGGCTTGCGCATCAGCTGGGAGCGTCTTCACACTGCGCTCATCGTTACGGGTACCAGACAATGCGATCACTCCAACCGTTCTGCTTCACTATGGCTTCGAGGTCGTTGATCGCGGCTTGATTGGCATTGCGCGTGTCGAGAATGACGATGCGACCCTTGACTTCGATTTGGTCCCTCAGCTTCCGGGTCCATCCCTGATTGTCTGCCGGATTGTACGCTCCCTTGAACGGGAGTGACTTGTCGCGGACGTTGTTGAGCGGTGGCCAGTCGGAGTGCACGCCCTTGATGTCGTAAAACTCACCTGAGCCGGGCGAATACAGATCGCCCTGGTTCGCCCCGGGCGGTCGCTGGATGTCGGCCGGAAGGGTTCCCCGCTCACGCATGTCGAGGGCAAGACGAGCCTCGTCCATCTCGGACGGCTTCACCTTTCCCTTGTGGTCGGGATCCTGCTTCATCTGATCGAAGTCGTCTGTATGCCGCTGCTCGACGCCTTCCAGGTGCTGGGCGTGCGCGGCCTGATCATCCGGAGTCAGTGCCGGAGCAGGTCCGAGCGGCGACTCGGAGGTGCCGTCAGGGCGGTCGGCCGGAGGGTGGCTGTCGTGTCCGACGCCGTCCGGGCCGTCACCCGCACCGGAGTGGCTTCCGCCGTGGCCGCCAGGGGTGGTGTCCGGGTGGGGGCCCGGGGTGTGGTCCGTGCCGGATGGCGCGCTCTCGCCGTGGCCGGAGCCGGTGGAGGGGCCGTCCGTGTGGCCCGTGCCTCCCGAACCGTCCGTGTTCCGCCCACCGTTCGTGGTGGTGTCACCGCCGCCACCGGTCGGGGAGTCGTGGCTCGCGGAGGGACCCTTGCCCACGTCGTTCGCGCTGCCGCCAGGGGAGGTTTCCGGGCGGGTGCCCGGGAGGTCGTCGGCCGCGCGGACCGGGGCGGAGGTGTCGGAGCCGAGGCGGACGACGTCGTCGCCGCCGCGGGCGCCGACGCCGACCAGTTCGCGTTCCGGGACCCTGGCGCTGACCGGGGGATCCGTCTTCGGGGAGTCGGCGCGGGGGGTGTTGGCGTCCGCGTCCGGCGGGGTCTCCTGCTTGGCGGCCTTGCCGCTCTGCTCCAGGGAGCCGTCGGCCTTGTAGAGGTTGCCGTCGAGGTCCATGAACCGCGGCCCGTCGGGCGTCGGGAGTTTGACCGTGCCGGGCGGGAGGGCCGTCGTGCCCTCGGGCAGCTTGACGGTGCCGTCGGGGAGCTTCGTCGCGCCTTCGGGGACCGTCGCGCCGGAGGGGAGGTGGATCGCACCGTCCGGCAGCAGCACCGCGCCGTCGGGGAGGGCGACCGCGCCGTCCACCTTGATGCTGGGGACCTCGAATGTGCCGGCTCCCTTGAGACCGGCCATCACGTCGCCGATCTTGGAGAATCCGGCTCCGGCGCCCTTGAACATGTACGTCATCGGGTCGATCGCCCGGCCGGCCTTGCCCGCGAACGACAGGGTCTTGGCGACCGCGCCCGCCTTGCCGGCGCCCGAGACCGCGCCGCCCGCGCCGCCGGTGAACACCGTGGTCAGGACGTTGAACGTGACCGCGCCCGCGGCGCGGGACGGGTTGGAGCCCCACTGGTCCCAGGCGAGGAGGGCCTTGCCGGTCTCCTTCATGGCGGTGCGGGAGTCGCGGAGCCAGGAAGGGAGCTTGTCGTCGGGCGCGGCGAGGAAGAGGGGTCCGGCGCCGGGGATCGACATGATGGCGAGGCCGGTACCCAGCTTGGCCAGGCCGGTCCAGGACTGCTTGAACACGTCCCAGCCCTGGAGCCCCACGAGACCGCCGAGGCCCTTGAGGGTGCCCCAGACGCCGTCGACGACGATGCCCTTGCCGAACTCCCAGGCGTGTTCCCACACCTGCCAGGCGGGGATGGACTCCTCGACGGCGTCGCCCCAGGGCAGGGACTTGGACTGCTTCATCGCCTCGGCGTCGTAGCCGTACATGTCCTTGCCGTTGGAGCCGTCGTTGACCTTCAGCGGCGTGCCGCCGACCAGGGCGACGATCTTTCCGTAGGCGGCCCGTTCCACTTCCTGGAACTCGGCCCAGACTTCGGCGATCTTGTTGCGGCGTTCGAGGTTCTCGTCGATCAGATCGCCGTCCTCACGCCACTTCTCGTCCTTGTCCGTCTCCGTGCGGAACGCCTGTGCCTCCGCCTTCAGGTTCTCCAGCTTCTTGACGATCGGCGCGGCGTCGCGCGAGTACGTGCCCAGCGCGCCGGCGATCGCGCACATGTCGGAGCTGAGTGTGAGCCCGAGGTCGGAGACGGGCTTCGTCGTCGCGAACAGCTGGTCGGCTTCCGGGGCCTGGTAGAAAGCCTGGAGGCCGCCGAAGCCGGTGTGGACGTCGGAGGTCTTCGTCGCGACCGCGGCCCCGCCCGACGAGATGGCCTTGACCTTCTCGTCCAGGAGGGCCAGGTTCCCCGTGAAGACCGGCACCTCGGCCGGATCGACCGGCGCGTTCCCGCTCACTTCCCGCCCCCCGGCTTCTCGCGCAGGACGTCGAGGTTGACGGCCCTGGCCGCGTCCTGGGCGGCCTTGGCCTGCTCCAGGTCGCCTTCCAGGTACTCGTTCGTCGCTTTCACCGCACCGAGGACGCACGCCTCGATCCGCTCCGCCATCGACGTGAACTCCGGCTTGCGGGACGTCAGGTACTCACCGAGCGCGGCCGCGACCGGGCCCATCGCCTTCTGGCTCAGATGTGGCCGGCCGACCGGCACCGGCCCTGCCAGCTTGGTCTGCGCCTGCGAACCGGGCACGGCCGTCCCCGCGGCCTGCGCCGCCTCCGACATGGCCGTGAGCAGGGCGTTGAGCGCCTTCTCCAGCTCACCGGCATGTGTGCCGACGGTCTTCAACTGCCCTTGTACGCCTTGCGGCTTGATGTCCCACGACGTCATCCGTGAACCCCCGTACTACCCCGGCCAACCGTCCCGCGTTCCCCGCCCGTTCAGCCGATGTTGTCGACCGCGGCCTTCGCCCGCTGCAACGTCTGGTGCGCCGTCGCGTCGTTCTTCTCCAGCGTCGTGTTCAGCAGCCGGATGATGTTCTTGACCTCCTGCGAGGCGTTCTTCCACCGCAGCTCCTTGGCGTGGTAGTCGTCCGCCACCCCGTCCGCCGCGAAGTCCGACATCGCCGACGCGACCTGCGCCTCACGTGCCGCGATGACCTGCTCCAGCTGGCCGATCACCGCCTTGATACCGCCCTGCGCCTCCGTAGAGGCACCCACGTCGTACGCACGACGGTCCGTCCCACCTGCCACCACAACCACACTCCCCGTGAAGAAGAACCATCAGAAGAAGGCCCGGCGGCCTCAGCGGCCGCGGAAGCGGGCCGCGTCGAAGTTCGCCGAACCCTGCGTGTTCCGCGCGTTCTCGCCCTGCTCCTGGTCACCCGACCCGAACGCCTGCTCCATCCCCGACTGACCGCCCAGGATCGCCGCCAGCGAAGCGTTCAGCTCCTTCGCGATGCCGTCCGCGCGCAGCTTGAACGAGTCGAAGGCGACCTTGCCCTGGCCCTGGAACTTGCCCTCCAGCGGCTGGGCCGCGGTCACCAGCTGCTTGATCAGCGAGCCCAGGTCCGTATTGGAGTCACGCGACCCGGACATCAGGTTCGTCAGAACCTGCGTCCCCATGTCGAACTTCATTCCATCCCCCGTACATCCGAACGATCGTAAGTATGTCTATTTCTATCAAGCTGTGTCGCTCCTGCAACCGGCAAAGAGCGTGTTGTGACTCATCCATGACAATCCACCCGAGGTCTTCACGAGCCCTTCAGATGGCTCATCAGCCGCTCGAAGTCGGCCCACCCCGCGAGATCCGAAGGGTCCCCCGTCATCGGGTAGTAGTAGGCGGGACGGGCCTTCGGGCCCAGTCGCAGCGGTTGCCCGGCCAGCGGAGTGCGCCGGGCGCGGTCGTCGGGCACGGCCCGGACCTCCTCCGCGCCCAGCACGAAGGACAGCGGCACGCCCGGCCCCTCGAAGCGCGGCGGGACCAGCAGGTCCCGGCGCGCTTTGCGGAGCTGTACGAGCATCGACTGCAGGCGGTGCCGCGTGACGAGCGCCTCCGCGGCGCGCGGCAGGGCGTCCAGCGGCGGTTCCTCGCCGGCGCCGTAGCCGAGCGCCAGGGTCACGGTCTCCTCGACGCCCGCCTTCGTACGGCTGACCCGCACCGTGGCGAGGCCGGGCCGCCCGGGGCTGCCCACCACCACGAACCAGGTCGGCTCCGGTGCCCGGGCGAAGGCCACGTCGGTCAGCCGGCCGGGGGACCAGGGCAGGTTGGCCGGTTCGGCCGTGCCCCAGCCCGCCGGGGGACCGCCGGTCAGCTCGCGCCACACCGCCTCCAGGGCGCCGCCGAGGACCAGCCGGCCGTCCGCGGGGTGCACGGTGCGGAAGGTGACGGCCAGCTGCCGTTCGGCGGTCTCCGTGACCTCCTGGTAGGAGGCGGCCACCGGGGTCCGCGGGTCGTCCTCGGTGGCGTGCTCGGACACCACGGTGGCGAACATGCCCTCCTGCCAGCGCAGTACCGCGCCGGAGAGCCCGTCGTAGTAGCCGTCCCGCTCGTCCCGCACGACCCACCGCGACGGCCAGTCCGGCATGTTGGCCAGTACCGCCGGCGACAGCCGTGTCCCGGGCGGAGTGACGACCTGAAGCCCCCGCTCGGCCGCCGCCGCGGCCCGGAAGGCGTCGGAGAGCCAGGCCGTCATGGCGACGACCGGGCGGTCCATGATGACCACCGCGACGTTGGGGGTCAGCACGTCGACGGCGGGCTGCGCCGCCGCGGGCACCGGCGCGACGCTGACCCCGTCCGTCCGCACCACGGCCAGTGAGCCCGTGGCCTCCGGCGGCCAGGCGCTCCCGCCCGCCAGGTCGGCGAGACGGGCGGCGAAGGTCCCCGCGAGGCGCTCGGCGTCGGGGACGCCGGTGGTGGCGCGCGCCTCCGTCCACCAGAACGGAACGCGCGGCGGGGTGGCCCCGAGGAGCCGCTCGGCCTCCCCCTCGACCTGGACCAGCAGCGGTGCCTCGACCGAGACCAGCGGCCGCCCCTGCTCGTCGCAGAGCTGTATGACCGCGCCCTCGCCCGCCGTGTTCACCCGTTTGTCCGGGCCCCCGGAGAGGAGGCCGGCGAGCACCACCCACGGATCGGGCATCCGCGGCGTGAGGGCTATGACGTCCTTGGTCATGGGGTCGTACGGTCCTTCGCAGTCCGGTATCGGGCAGGTAGGCGGCAGGCGGCCGGTGGCAGGTGGCCGGTGGCCGTGGGGCGGCCGGGGGATACCCGGGGGCTACCCGGGTGACGTGTACACGGTCTGGATCAGGCGGCTGGGCCGGCCCCTGCGGACGAGCACCCCGCGGCCGGCGGGCTGCTGGGACGCGTACACCCCGGGGAACAGCTGGCCCTCGCCCCGGTCTCCCGTCATGACGACCGCCGAGGCCCCCGATTCGCGCAGGGCCTGCACCAGTGGTTCGTACATTCCGCGCGAGGCGCCGGCGACGCGGCGCGTCAGGACGAAGTGCAGGCCGATGTCCATCGCCGACGGGATGTACGGGACGAACGGGGCGAGCGGGGACTGTCCCGCGGTGGTGAGCACGTCGTAGTCGTCGACGAGCACGACGATCCGCGGTCCGCCGCCCCAGCTGCCGGGTTCCAGGTCCTCCAGAGGGGCGCTGTCGTCGGGCAGCCGCCGCTCCAGTTCGCCAGCGATGCCCGCGGCCAGCCCGGCGCACATCTTGCCGTTGTAGGCATAGCCGCCGTTGAACTCCTCCGGGACCACACCGCGCAGGCTCCGCCGCGGGTCCATGATGGCGAAGACCAGCTCCTCCTCGCCGTAGCGGTCGATGAGGCCGGCGGCGATCGTCTTGAGCAGGTTCGTCTTGCCGCACTCGCTGTCGCCCATGACCAGCAGGTGCTGGTCGTGCCGGAACAGGTCGAGGAGCACGGGCGCCAGCCCGTTCTGGTCGAGACCGATCGGCACCCGCCCCGGCTCGGCGGCCGGGCCCGGCAGCAGGTGGGGCTCCAGCAGGTGCGGCAGGACGCGGACCGGCTGGGCGGCCTCGCCGCTCCAGGTGGCGCGGATCGTACCGGCCGTGCGCTCCAGCACCGCGCCGAGGTCCGAGGTGTCGCGGAGCCCGTCGGTGCGGGGCAGTGCCACCTGCGCGAAGAGCTTGCCGTCGGTGAGGACGCGGCCGGGTTCGCCGGGCGACAGGGTCTCGGCGAGCTTGCGCTCGACGCTGGACTCGCTCGGGTCGTTGAGGCGCAGTTCGACGCGGGTGCCGAAGTTCGACTGGGTGGCGATGCGGACGTCGTTCCAGCGGAGCATGCCCGCGACGACGTGGATGCCGTAGCCGCCACCGCGCTTGAGGATGTCCACGACGGCGTCGTCGAGTTCCTCGAAGTCGTCGCGCAGCGCACCGAAGCCGTCGATGACGAGGACGATCTCGGCGGAGGCCAGCTGCGGCAGCCGGCCGGCCGCGTGCAGGGTGCGCAACTGCTCGACGGAGTCGATGCCGTGGTCGCGGAAGAGGTCCTCGCGGGCCGCGAGCATGTTCCGTACCTCTTCGAGGGTGCGGGCCGCGCGTTCGCGGTCGGCGCGCCCCGCGATCCCGCCGACGTGCGGCAGGCCCGACAGGGCCTGGAGGCCGCCGCCGACCAGGTCGAGGCCGTAGACGCCGACCTCCTGCGGGGTGTGGGTGAGCGCGAGGGACAGGACGAGGGTGCGCAGCAGGGTGGTCTTGCCGGACTGCGGGCCGCCGATGACGGCGGCGTGGCCGCCGGCGACGGTGAGGTCGAGGTACCACTCGCCCTGCCGCTGCCGGGTCGGGTCGTCGATCAGGCCCAGCGGCACCGCGAGCCGGCCGCGCCGCTTGGAGAGCTGCATGCCGCGTGCGCCGACGTCGAGGGGACCGGCGACCGCGTCCAGGGGGATCGCGTCGGGCAGCGGGGGCAGCCAGATGCGGCGCACCGGGGCGGCGGCGTTCCTCAGCTGCTCGACGATGACGCCCATCTCGGTCGGCCCGGTCTCGCGGCGCCGGGCCGTGGGCTCCCGGCTTCCCGTGGCGTCCGGCTCGGACAGGGTGTTGAAGGCCGTGTACTCCAGGGCGAGGGGTCCGCTGGCCTCCTCATCGGCGCGCTGTACGGGGCCCCGGTAGGCGCCCGAGACGTAGCTCGCCTTGAACCGCTCGTAGTGGCTGGTGTCGACCTTGAGGTAGCCGAAGCCGGGCAGCGGCGGGAGGTGGAAGGCGTCCGTGGTGTCCAGGACCGTACGGGACTCGTCGGCGGAGAAGGTGCGCAGGCCCAGCCGGTACGAGAGATAGGTGTCCAGGCCCTTGAGCTTGCCGCCCTCGATGCGCTGGCTGGACAGCAGCAGGTGCACGCCGATGGAGCGGCCGATGCGGCCGATGGACAGGAACAGGTCGATGAAGTCCGGCTTGGCCGTGAGCAGTTCGCCGAACTCGTCGATGACGACGAACAGGTGCGGCAGCGGTTCCAGGTCGGGCCGGCGTTCGGCGCGCAGCGCGGCGTAGTCACCGATGTCGGCGACGTTGCCGGCCTCTTTGAGGACCCGCTGGCGGCGCTTGACCTCGCCGGCGAGCGAGGCGTGGACGCGCTCGACGAGACCGGCCTGGTTCTCCAGGTTGGTGATGACGCCCGCGACGTGCGGCAGGTCCGCGAACGGCGCGAAGGTGGCGCCGCCCTTGTAGTCAACGAGGACCAGGGCGAGGTCCTCCGGCGGGTGCGTGGCGACCAGGGAGAGGACCAGGGTGCGCAGGAGCTCGGACTTTCCGGAGCCGGTGGCGCCGACGCACAGGCCGTGGGGGCCCATGCCCAGTTCGGAGGACTCCTTGAGGTCCAGCAGTACGGGCCCGTGGGAGTCGCTGATGCCGATGGGCACGCGCAGGAAGGCCCGTTCGCCGCGCGGGGCCCACAGGCTCGCCAGGTCGAGGCGGGCCACGTCGTCGATGCCGAGCAGGCCGGCGAAGTCGACGGGTCCGGACAGCGGGGCGTCGACGAGGGACTCGGCGGACAGCCGCAGGGGGGCGAGCATCCGGGCCAGGCCCTCGGCGAAGGGAAGGCCGACCTCGTCCACGGTGCCGTGGGCGCTGATCGGCTCCTCCTGGCGCAGGTCCTCGATGAGGACCCGGTCTCCCTCGACGGTGATCCGTACGCCGACGTGTCCGGGCTCCCGGATCCGCTGGTCGAGCAGGTGCAGGACGGTGACGCCCATCTCGCGCAGGCCGACCGCTTCGTCGGGGCGGGGCAGTTCGGCGGCGTCCTCGCCGTGCCCGTCGGTCACGACGAGCAGGCGGGACGTCATGGCCAGGGCGTCCTTGCCGGACAGTCCGCGGCGCACCTCGGCGGCGTAGGAGGCGCGGCGGCGCAGTTCGGGGCCGATCTGCCGGGCGAGCTGGTCCACGGAGGGGGCGATGCGGCGGGCGGCGACGGGGCCGTCGAGCTGATCGGTGTCGAGCAGGTGCGGCATCCACTTGGCCCATTCCCAGTCGCCGAGCCGGTCGCCGGGCACGGCCAGGGCGATGGCGACGTCGTCGGGGGCGTGGGCGGCGGCGGTCTGCACCATCAGGGCGCGGGCGACGCGCAGGCAGTCCTCGCGGGGACCGATGACGGTGACGTTGCCGACGCGGTCCAGGGGGATGGTGAGCGGGAGTTCGGTGCCGTTGCGGAACCGGCTGGTCAGGGCCGAAGCCTCGTTGAGCATGAACTGATCGGGCGGGGTGAGGACGCTGGAGCCCTGGTCCGCGATCCGCAGGTCGCGTACGGGCATCTCGCCGGTGCCGACGCGCACGCGCAGGAAGTCGCCGTCGACGCGACGGCGCTCCCACAGCCGGGCCGGGTCGCGGACGATGTCGTACAGGGCGTGGGGCGACGGGTTGAGGACGTCGGCCCGTTCGCCGCGCTCGCGTTCCTCGCCGGCCAGCTCCTCGCGCAGGTCCTCCAGGTAGGCGAGGTATGCCTCGCGCTGCGTACGGCGCGTCCGCTGGGCCTTGCCCCGCTGGGAGAAGACGAGCGCGAGGGATCCGACGATGGTGACGACGAGGATCAGCGCGCCGAGGGCGGCGAACTGGCTGTTGCGGACGACCGTCATCATCACGACCGACGACATGACTCCGGCCACGGGCAGCAGCGACATGGCGATGTTGCCCGCCTTGCCCTCGGGCAGGTTGGGCGGGGCCTCGATGATGCGGGCGGCGGGGGCGGCCGGGGGCCTGATGGTTCTGGCCGGGCGGTGGACCAGTCGGGTGCTCATCGTCGTCGTCCGTCATTCGCGGTCGGGCACGGTGCGGTCGGGCTGGGTGGGGTCGGGCTGGGTACGGGCGGCCACGGCACGGTCGGGTTCGGTGCGCTCGGGCTCGGCATCCCGGTCAGTGCCGCTTCTGGGAGAGCTGGAAGGCGTCCGCGGCGAGCCGGGTGGCGGTCTGCCTGGTCGCGTGGGCGAGCAGCTCGGGACGGATGGGCCCGCCGGCCGCCAGGTGCCGGTCGTACGGCAGGACGTGGACGCTCGTCCCGGTGGCCTGGAGGGTGCGGGCCGCCTCGGCGAGGTCGATCCCCGAGTGCGGTGTCTGCTCGGTGAGCACCACGGCCGTGCCGGCGATCATGTGCGGGGGCAGCCCCCGCATCCACTGGAGGACCGCGTACGTGCTGGCGACGCCGTCGAGGGTCGCGGGGGTGGCCAGGACGCGGGCCTGGGAGGCGGAGAGCGCGACGCGGGCGACCTCGGCGGGCAGGGTCTCGCAGTCGACGACGGTCACGCCGAAGTAGCGGCGGAGCGCGACCATGGCCCGCTCGTAGGACCGGGTGTCGAGCATCGCGCCGATCTGGCCCTGGCTGCCGGGGAGCAGCCAGGCGTTGTCACGGAGCTGGACGAGGTAGCCGGTGACGTCGAGGAGCGACATCTGGGGTTCGACGATGTCCGCGACGTCGCCGGTGGTCCAGCGCAGGGTCTCGGCGCCGAGACGGACGGGCAGGGAACCAAGGGCGGGGTCGGCCTCGACGAAGAGGACGGGGTCCTGCCGGTAGTGGGCGTACGTCGTGCCGAGCAGGGCGGCGACCGTGGACTTGCCGGCGCCGCCGCGGATCGAGGTGACGGCGATCTGGCGGCCGGTGGTGACGGGCTGCTGGAGCAGTTCGGCGGCGCGGGTGGCTTCGGCGACCTCACGCGCGACGGATGAGGAAACGATTCGCCGTACGGCGCGGGCGGCACGGGTGGCGAAGGGCTCGCCGTGCCGGGGCTTGCGCACCGCTCCGGCCAGGTCCTTGTCGACCGCGGGCCGGGAGTCGGGGGTACGGGCCGACGGGGCCGCCGGCCGAAGCCGCGGGCCGTGGCTCCGGGGAGCCGCCTGGGGGTGTCCCCGGTCCGGGACGGGCTGCGGGTGCGGGGCGCCGCCGGGGGGCTGGGCGGACTGCCGGCCGCCGGGAACGGGTGCGGGAGCCGGACCGGGCGCGGGACCGGGAGCCGGACCGGGAGCCGGACCGGGCGCGGGACCGGGCGCCGGGGCGGCGGGTGCCGGGTCCGGGCCGCCGTGGACCGCGCCGCCGGCCCCCCGGGCCGGGAAGCCGGGGCCGTGCGGCGGCTGCGCGGCGGCCGGGCTCTGCGACGGTGGCCGGGCGCCGGGCGCCGCGGCGCCGGACCTCAGGTCGCGCAGGACGTCGCCCTGCCAGTTGTCTCCGCTCGGCATCCCTGCCCCGCCCCTCTTCATTCCGGTCTGCCGCCCCACGCGGAGCGCCCGTACGTTGCCTCAGAACTTGTCGAGCAGTTGCCCGTACACGCCGAACACCCCGATGGCGATCGGGAAGAGCCCCACCATGCCGACCGACTCGACGAGGTCGGCGGTACGCCGCAATCGCACCCGTACGTGATCCGGCGGCTGCACCGCGAGCACGAGCAGCGGCAACAGCGCCGCCACCGCGAGGACGGCGAGCGGCCCGCCGCCGCCGCCGTGCCCGGCCCACAGCATCACGAGGCGTACGACGAGCAGCGCCGCGGCGGCGAACAGCGCCACGACCTCGGCGACCAGCGGGAAGGCGCGCGCTCTGGACAGGAGCACCACCACGGCGAGCGTCGGCAGGACCACCGTCCACACGGTCGGCTCCGCGGCCAGCGTCAGCAGCCAGCCGGCCGCCGCGGCCGAGACCGCGGTGACGATCGTCGCGAGGGCGAGCCCCCGGTGCGTGGCGGCGAGCGCGTTGCCCACCTCGTGGCGGCTGACCGAGGCGCCGCCCGAGCGGCGGTCGTCGAGCGCGGTGAGCCCCGAGGCCATCAGGGCGAGCCGCGGCAGCAGGCCGAGCAGCACCACGGAGAAGAGGAGCATGACCGCGCCGAGCCGGGCCGGATCGCCTTGGACGGCGGCGACGGCTTCCCATACGGCGGTGATCACCGCGGTGACCACGGCGCCGATGAGCCCGCCCCGGCCGAGCGGCGAGAAGTAGCCGAGCAGCACCAGCGTCAGGACGAGCGCGCCCGCGACGGCGGCGAGCCGTGCGCCGCCCGACCAGTGGTGGGCGTCCGCGGCGGTCCACGCGGTGAGGACGCCCAGAGCGCCGGAGGCGAGCAGGAGGGCGGTGGCCAGGCCCCGGTTGCCCTGCCCGATCCGGGCGACGAGCGCACCGGCCGTCAGCAGGACGAGCGTGACGCCGCCGAGGGCCACGGCCAGGGCGTCGAGGGTGAACTCGCGGCGGGCGAGCAGCGCGGCCGTCACCGCGAACGCGACGGTCGCCGCGCCCGCGCTGCGCCGGCGGGCGGCCGGCCGCCAGCGCCAGGCCCGCAGGTCGAGGTCGTCGGCCACCAGGTCGGTGACGTCGTGGACGACGGGCGCGGGCGGCGCGGAGTGGGACCGTACGAGCCGTAGGACGGCGCCGTCGGCTATCCCGGCCGACGCGAGCGTGCTGTCGTGCGGCAGCGCGGAACCGTCCGCCGTGATCAGCTGCCGCGTCATCGGGCGGGACGCGGCCCGGTCGTCGAGCAGGTGCAGAACGTCCGGGAGCAGTTGCCCGATCGGAGTGTCGGAGGGCAGGACCATGTCGGCCCGGCGCCGCTCGCCGACCAGGGTCACCCGGCTCAGTTGCGCCCGGGAAGTCGTTGCTGTGCTCACCACTTACCGGAACCTATCATCGCGGAATGGCGACCTTTCGGGGCGAAGGGGGCATAGTTCTGCTGCGGGGCGGTGAGCTTTCCCGGATCTGCACACGTCTGCGTCCCCACTTTCTCCCACTGCCCCTACGACGCCGCCGGCTGGGGCGGCTTGGGCGTACGCGTGGGCTGGGGCGACTTCTGGGGCTTGCGCGACGACGACGCGCGGGGCGAAGCGGACGCGTGCGGCGCTGCGGACGAGTGCGGCGACGAGGACGCGGGGGGCGCCGCGGCCGGGCCCGTCGGCCGCGGTGACTTCGCCGGCGGCACTCCCTGTTCCACACGGCTCTGCTGCCGCTGCTGCTCGGCCTTCTGCTTGGCGAGCGTGTGCTGGATGAAGGACCACCCGACGCAACCCGCACACAGGACAGCCGCGATGGCGATGCCCGCGAACAGCTTCCCGAGCCGCTCGTCCGCCGTGCGCCGCGCCCGCTGCGCGCCGAACAGCAGCGCGTCGCCCATCCTGCGGCGGCGTACCGTCACCGACTCCAGGAGCTGGCTGTCGTAGTCCCTTGCCATCCGTCGTCCGTCGCCTCAGTCTCGGCTCAGTCTCGGCTCGTCGAGCGCCAACAACCGCTCCGGGGCGCGGATGCTGCGCCTGCGCCATGAGAAGTCCCCCGTGTTTTGCCTCTGCAACATAAGGCATGGAACAACCTCGGGCACACCCCGGTCCACGGAGGGAACCTCTGCCCTCGGGGCGTCACCGGACGCGGCCGTCCGCGCCGGTCCGGCAGTGGTCCGGTCGCCCGGGGCGGGGCCCGAGGCTAGCGTGGAGGGAGGATTTTTCGCCTCGGCACCGCAGGAGGCCCGTCATGGCGACCCGATGGCGCAGTGCGGCGGCCGCGGCGGCCGCGGTCGGGCTCGTGGTGGCGCCCCTCGGCGGTGGCGCCGCCCACGCCCGGGGCGCGGCGGCGCCCGTCGCGGCGGTCGCGGCCGCCGATCCCGCGGCGGTCGCCTTCCCGCAGCTCACCCCGGCCGTGGCCGCGCGGCTGGACGAGGCGGTCCGCGGGGTCATGGACGAGGCGAAGGTGCCGGGGGTGATGGTGTCCCTGTCGGCGCCGGGCAAGGGCGAGTACGTACGGGCCTTCGGCGTCGCCGACAAGGCGACGGGCGCGCCGATGACCCCCGGCCTCTATATGCGGATGGGCAGCGAGACCAAGACCTTCACCGTGACCGCCCTGCTCCAGTTGGTGGACCAGGGCCGGGCCGGCCTGGACGATCCGATCGGGAAGTACGTCCCCGGCGTCCCCAACGGCGACCGGATCACGCTGCGCGAGCTGGCCGGGATGCGCAGCGGGCTGTTCAACTACTCGGAGGACGAGGGCTTCTTCAAGGCCCTGACCAGCGATCCCCGGGGGAACTTCACCCCGCGCGAGCTGCTCGCGTTCTCCTTCTCGCACCCGGTCCAGTTCGAGCCCGGCGCGCGGTTCCAGTACTGCAACACGAACCTGATCCTGCTCGGCCTGGTCGTCGAGAAGGTCACCGGCACCCCCCTCGCCGAGTACGTCAACAAGGAGGTCGTCGCGCCCGCCGGGCTGAAGCACACGCTCTTCCCGCTGGGCGCCGAGTTCCCCGCGCCGCATGCCCACGGATACACGAACCAGACGGCCTCCGGGAAGACCGAGGACGCCACCGACTGGAACCCCTCGTGGGCGTGGGCAGCCGGCGCGATGGTCTCCGACCTCGCCGATCTGAAGGTCTGGGCGAAGAGCGTGGCCACCGGGCAGTTGCTGACGCCGGCCACCCAGGCGCAGCGGCTCAAGACCAGCCCGGCCGGGAACCTGCCCGACACCGGCTACGGTCTCGGCATCTTCGACGCGGAGGGCTGGATCGGGCACAACGGCTCGCTGCCCGGCTACCAGTCGCTGACCGTGTACCTGCCCGAGGCGCGGGCCACGATGGTGGTCCTGCTCAACACCGACATCGCCGACGAGGGGTCCGAACCCAGCTCCCTGTTCGGCCAGGCGATCACCGAGGTGGTGACCCCGGACCACGTGTTCAAGCTGCCCGGCCAGCCGGCCGCCGGCAAGCAGTAGGCGCGCGGATCCCCCGCGCGGACCCGCCCGCCCCTCACCTCCCCGTCCCGCGCACAATGGGCTTCCGCGCGGGTCGTCGGCCGAGGGAGAGATGACGTACATGAACGGTCAGGCATCGCAGGGGCGGCAGCCGGACACCGGGGTCGTGCTCCGCACCGCGGGGGAGGCGGACCTCGACGCCGCCGCCGCGCTGTTCCGCGGCTACCTCGACTTCTACGAGGTGCGCGTCGAGGACCCGGACCGGCCGAGGGAGTTCCTCGCCGAGCGGATCGCCAAGGACGAGTCGCTGGTGCTGCTCGCCGAGGTTCCGGGAGCGGGGACGGTCGGGTTCGCGCAGGTCTACCGCACGTTCTCCTCCCTGGCCCTGCGGCCCGCCTGGATCCTCGGCGACCTGTACGTCGCCCCGGCCGGGCGGCGTACGGGCGCGGCGACGGCCCTGCTGCGCGAGGTGCTGCGCCGCGCCGCGGCGTCGGGGGCGGCCGCGGTGCAGCTGGAGACGGCGTACGACAACCACGTCGCGCAGGGGCTGTACGAGGCGGAGGGCTTCGTCCGCGACGAGTTCCACCTCTACGTCCACGAGCTGAAGGGGCTGGAGGGCCCGGCCTGACCCCGGGGCCGGTGCGGGGCCGGTTCCGGGCGGGCCCGGCCCCGGGGGCAGCCCCGGGCCGCGGTCACTTGGCGTCGGCGTAGCACTCCACGATCGCCGTCGTGAACGGGAACCGGACCGGGGTGTCGCCGAAGGCGATCCGCCCGGCCCGGTCCCCGGCGGTGCGGATCGCCTCGGCGACCGCCGCGGCCTCCTCGGCGGGACAGTGCACGATCACCTCGTCGTGCTGGAAGAACACCAGCTCGGCCCGCATCCCGGCCATCGCCTGCCGCAGGGCCGCGAGCAGCAGCAGGGCCCAGTCCGCGGCGCTGCCCTGCACCACGAAGTTGCGCGTGAAACGGCCGCGCGCCCGGGTGTTGGCCGAGGCGTGGCCCGGGGTCCAGGCGTCGTCGCGGTCCCGGGAGGGGCCTGTCTCGCCGCCCTCCCCGCCGCCGTTCCCGTGTCCGTCCCCGAGTCCGTCCTCGTCCTCGTCGGCGGGGGCCACGGGGGGAGGGCTGGTGCGGCCCAGCCAGGTCCGCACGAGCCGTCCCTCCTCGCCCGCCCGGGCGGCGTCGTCCACGTACGCCACCGCCTGGGGGAAGCGGCGGCGCAGTGCGGCGAGGTTCTTCAGGCCGTCGCCGGAGGTCTGCCCGTAGACGGCGCCGAGGACGGCGAGTTTCGCCTTGTCCCGGTCGCCGGAGAAGCCCTGGCGGGAGACGGCGGTATAGAGGTCCTCGGGACGGCCGGCCACCTCCATGAAGGCGGGGTCGCGGGAGATCGCGGCCAGGACACGGGGCTCCAGCTGGTCGGCGTCGGCGACGACGAGCCGCCAGCCGGGGTCGGCGACGACCGCCTGGCGGATCACCTTGGGGATCTGCAGGGCTCCGCCGCCGTTGGTGATCCAGCGGCCGGTGAGGGTCCCGCCGGGGATGAACTCGGGGCGGAAGCGGCCGTCGTGGACCCAGTCGGCGAGCCAGCTCCAGCCGTGGGCGGTGTAGATCCGGTACAGCTTCTTGTGCGCGATCAGCGGCTCGACGGCGGGGTGGTCCAGCTCCTGGATCTCCCAGCGGCGGGTGGACTTGAGCTTGATCCCGGCTTCGGCGAAGGCCCTGATCACGTCGGCGGGCAGGTCGGGGCGCACACGGCGGCCGAACGCGGCGGACACCTCGTCGGCGAGTTCGGCGAGCCGGCGGGGTTCGCCGCCGCCGCCGTACCGCTCGCCGAGCAGGCCGGTGAGCAGGGCGCGGTGTACGTCGGCCCGCCAGGGCAGGCCCGCGCGGTTCATCTCGGCGGCGACGAGGAAGGCCGCGGACTCGGCGGCGACGAGCAGCCGCATCCGGTCGGGGCGGGCGGTGACACCGAGGCGGGCCGCCTGGTCGGCGTGGACCGCGAGCAGGGCGTCGAGGGGTACGGGGGCGGGCTGGGGGTCGAAGAGGGAGTCCTGTGTGCCGGGCAGGGCGGCCCGCTGCGGCGGGTCGGGCGGTACGGGCTCGTTCCTGAGCCGGGCCCAGGCGGCCGCCGCCGAACGGGGCTCCCCGAACCGGCCCTCGTGGCCGAGCAGCAGCAGTTCGGCGTTCTCGACGTCGTGGCACCGCTCGACGCGGACGCCGGCGGCGAGCAGGCGGGGGTACACCGCGGGGGTGGACCGCCACACCCATCGCGTCCCGGCGGGGGCGGCCCGTACCGCCTCGGCGGGGTCGCGGACGCGGACCCGGGGCCCGGCGGGGCGCGGCGGGGTTCCGGTCCCGGTCGGGGGCCCGGGGGTGACGGGCGCGGCGTGCCACCACCCGTCGGCGTCCTCGGCGAGGGCCCACCGGCCGGTGTTTTCGCTCACGGGTGCGAGTGTCCCACCGGGGTCTGACAGGAGGGCGGCGCCGTGCCGGGCCCCGGCCGGGGGCTTGGGGGGTTCGGGGCCGTGCCGGGGGAGTCGGGCTCGGGTGCCGCGCCGTTGCCGGGGCTCCGCCCCGGGCCCCGCGCCTCGAACGCCGGCGGGGCTGGAAGGGCGCCGCCCGGGCTGAAAGGGCGCCGGCCGGGGTGGAGTGGGGGACATGCCAAGCTGGAGGGTGTGAGAGACCTTGCCGAGACCGTCGACCGAGCCTTCGCCGCCGCCCTCTACGCCCAGGACGACGCCGGGCTGGACACCGGCGCCTCCGTGCTCGTCGCCGAGCCCGCGCTGTGGCCCGGGGTGGGGCAGGAACTGCTCGCGCGCGGGGAGGCGTACGTACGGCAGGGCTGGGAGCGCGGCTGGCGGCCGGCCGACGTGCTGCGGCTGGTGCGCCGCGACCTCGACGAGCGGCACCTGAGGATCACCGGCGACCTGATCGCCGCCGAGGCGCGCCGCTACGCCCGGCTCCCCGCCCGGTGGACGGACGCGGAGGCGTGGTGGGGGAGCGACGGGGAGTACGCCGACCGGCTGGCGCAGCGGGAGCGGACGGACCGGTTCACGCTGGCCGGCGCGGTTCTGGAAGTGCTGCGGCTGCTGATCCGGCTGCCCTCGATCGAGCCGGTGGGCCCGCTGCCGGGCGACCCGGCGGACCCCGGGGGGGAGCACGCGCACATCGAGCCGCGGATGCTCGGCCGCATCCGGGCCCTGCTCGCCAAGGCCGAGGCGACCACGTTCCCGGAGGAGGCGGAGGCGCTCAGCGCCAAGGCCCAGGAGCTGATGGCCCGGCACACCGTGGACGAGGCGCTGCTCGCGGCGCGCGGCGGCGGGCCCGCGCGGGTGCCGGGGGCGTGCCGGATCGGTGTCGAGCCACCGTACGAGGAGGCCAAGGCGGTCCTGCTCGACGCGGTGGCCACCGCCAACCGCTGCCGGGCGGTGTGGAACAGCGGCTTCGGGTTCTCCGCGGTGGTCGGCTTCGAGAGCGACCTGGAGGCGGTGGAGCTGCTGTACACCTCGCTGCTCGTGCAGGGCACGGCGGCGATGACCCGCGCGGAGGCCGCGCAGCGCTCCGGCGGACGCAAGCGGACGAAGACCTTCCGGCAGTCGTTCCTGCTCGCGTACGCCAGCAGGCTCGGCCAGCGGCTCGCCGAGACGGCCGGGCACACGGCCGCCGAGGCCCCGGACAACCTGCCGGCCCTGGTGGCCCGCGACGTGGCGGTGACCTCCCGGGCGGACGAGATGTTCCCCCGGACCACGACGACCCGGCTGCGCGGCGCCACCGACCACGCGGGCTGGGAGGACGGCACGGCGGCCGCCGACCGCGCCCACATGGGCGGCAGGCGCAGCCCGCTGCCCCGCTGACCGGGCACGGTCCGGTCCGGACCGGCCACGGTCTACGGCGTGGTGGAGTCGTCCTCCGCCCGCAGGGCCCGGGTCTCCGACTTCAGGATGCGCATCGACTTGCCCAGCGAGCGGGCCATGTCGGGCAGCTTCTTCGAGCCGAAGACCAGCAGGCACACGACCAGCACCACGAGCAGGTGCCACGGCTGCACGGCGTTGCGGAACACGTGAGGGCCCCCTCGGACGGCTGTCGAACAGCGCTCGGGATGATGACCGGACCCATGGAACAGCCGCGGACCGGGTCAGGACAAATCTGAAGAAGTCCTGAAAGCCGAACCGGCCCCCGCGCGGCTACGCTCGACGCCATGAGCTGGCTCCGGGCGCTGAAGGACACCGCCCGGTCGGGCGTGAAGGTCGAGCGGGCACGCCTGGAACCCCTGGTCGCGCTGCGCGCCGCCGTCGGCCTCGCGATCGTCATCGGCGCCGGGCTGGCGCTCCTCGGTCCGGGCGCCGCCGCCAGTTCCGCCTTCGGCGCCTTCATGGCCGCCATCGCCACCTTCCAGCAGAGCTGGCGGCCGCGGCCCGTCCTCGCCCTCGCCTCCGGCCTGACCCTGGCCGTCTCCACCTTCGTCGGCTACCTCGTCGGCTCCTCGCACACCGCGCTCTTCCTCGCCCTCCTCGCCGTCTGGACCTTCGCCGCGAGCCTGATGTGGGCGGCCGGCCCCACCGCCGGGATCATCGCCTCGGGGAACGTCGCGATCATGCTGGTCACCGTCACCCTGCCGACCTCCGTCCCGCAGGCCGCCGGTCACGCCGCGATGATCGCCGCGGGCGGGGTGGTCCAGGCGCTGCTGATCGTCCTCTTCCCCATCCGCCGCTGGGGCGCCCAGCGCGACGCCCTGGCCGACGCGCTCGCCGCCGAGGCGGACTACGCCCGGCGGCTGCGCCACGACCCCCACGCGCCCTTCGACCCGCAGCCGCTGATGCGGGCCCGGGCCGCCGCCACCGTCACCGCCCGCCAGGCCCGGCGGCGCCCCGCCGAGCTGCACGGCGCGCGGGGGCTCGCCGAGCGGATCCGGCCCGTGCTGGCCTCGCTCGCCGACCCGGCCGTGGGGGCGCCCGCCGAGGGGCCGGGACGGGACCGGGTGCGGGAGCTGCTCGCCGCCGCCGGGGCGGTGCTCGACGCCGCCGCGCGGGCGATCCGGCACGGGGAGCCGGTCCGGCCGCCCGCCCCGGCCCTCGCCGTCCTCAGGTCCCCCGACACGGCGGACCTGCTCACCGGCGCGCCGCGGCGGGCCGCGCGCCGGCTCGCCGCCCTGCTGGACGACGTACGGGAGACGGCCGAGCCCGGCTCGGGGCGCACCGCCGAGCCGGGGGAGTCGATGCTGCGGCCCACCCTGTGGCGGATGGCGCCGCTGGTCCTGAAGGCCGTACGGGCGGAGCTGCGGCCCGGATCGCCGATCCTGCGGCACGCCCTGCGCGTCACCGCCGTGGCCTGTACGGGCCTGGTGATCGGGCTGGCGCTGCCGCTCGGGCACGCCTACTGGGCCCCGATGGCCTCGGTGATGGTGATGCGGCCGGACTTCACCCAGACCTACTCCCGCGCCGTCGCCCGCTTCGCCGGGACCCTGGCCGGGGTCGCCGTCGCCACCGGCATCGTGCAGCTCGCCCAGCCGGGCATGTACCTGTCGGGCCTGCTCGCCGTGGTCAGCGCGGGCCTGATGTACGTCCTGATGCGCACCGGGTACGCCGTCGCGCAGCTCTTCGTCTCCGCGTACGTCGTCTTCCTGCTCGGCATGGGCGGGGTCCGCTGGGACCAGACCGTGCCCGACCGGGTGACCCTCACGCTGGTCGGCGGGCTGCTCGCGATGGCCGCCTACGCCCTCTACCCGGCCTGGGAGACCCCGCGGCTGCGCACCCGCCTCGCCGACTGGCTGGCCGCCGACGGACGGTACGCGGCCGCCGTGCTCGGCCAGTACGCCGATCCGGCCGGGGCCCGCCGCGCCGACGTCCGCGCGGCCCTGCTGGACACCCGCGACGCCCGCATCGCCTGGCAGGACGCGCTCGCGCGGGCGTCGGGGGAGCCGGTGCGCCACCGGGGGCTGTCCCGGGCGGCGGCGGAGGGGGCCGGGGACGCCCTGGCGGCGCTGGGCCGCCACGCGATGCTGCTGGAGGCCCACCCCCCGGACCGGGACGGAGCCCCGGTGCCGGGCGCGGCCGAGTTCGCCGGGGCGCTGCGCGCCGCGACGGAGGCGGGGGCCAAGGCCGTACGGGAGCGGCGCGTTCCGCAATGGGACGGCGTACGGGACCTGCTGACGGCCTGGGACACCCCCGCGTCGGGAGTGCTGCGCGGGGCGGCCGAGCAGCTCGTGGACTCCCTCGACGAGGTGTCCGAAGCGCTGCGGCCCTGAAGGGGGCCCTTTTGTGATCAGTGGACCACCCTCCGTGCACGTGCATCTGCCCATGCAGGCGCTTGTGAACACAGCTATGATCCGGTGCAGTTGACATCTGCACTATCGGGGGCTTCCTGTGGACCACGCGTACAACGGGATGGCAGCTGCAGAACTCGCTTCCTTGTTTGAGCTGACGTGGCAGAAGAGCAGACACAGCAACTCGCAGGGCTCTTGTGTGGAGTTCGCGAGACTGCCCGGCGGCGACGTCGCCATGCGCAACTCACGCTTTCCCGACGGACCGGCGCTCGTGTACACGCCCGCCGAGATCGAGGCGCTGCTCCTGGGGGTCAAGGACGGCGAGTTCGATCACTTGATCGGCTGACGGAACAGCGCACCCATACAAGCCATGCACGTGCACCGGCCGGGATTGATCGCAGTGATCAATCCCGGCCGGTTGGCGTGTACGGGTGGGTTCAGTCGTGGAGCAGGAACAGCGCCCAGACGACCTTGCCGGTGAGCCGTCCCGCGAGCGGGTGCCAGCCCCAGCTGTCGCTGTAGGAGTCGACCAGGAACAGCCCGCGGCCGGACTCCAGGTCGAAGTTCTCCTCCGTGCGCTCCGGTGAGAAGGCCCCGCCGGGCCGGTCCTCGCTGGGGTCGCGCACCGCGCACACCAGCCGCGTGCTCCACCGCATCAGGTGCAGCCGCACCGGCGGCTCCGCCTCGGCGCACGTACCCCGCGCGTCCTCGGGCAGGGCATGGCGCAGCGCGTTGGTGACGAGCTCGGAGACGACCAGCGACACGTCGTCGAAGCGGTCGTCGAGACCCCACTGGGACAGTGTCGAGCGGGTGAAACCACGGGCGCCCCGCACCGCCTCGAACCGGGCGGGCAGAGCGCAGGAGGCGGACCCGGAGACAGCCGTGGGGTCGACCGGGGGAAGCCCCTGCCGTAACGGCTCGAGCATGGTCGATCCATTCGTCCCCATGCGAGGCACTCCCGGGATTCGCGGGCGAAGCGGCGGCCTCGTCCAAAGAGAACTGCGGGGTGGGTCCGTGCGCCGGCGCGAACAGCACGCAGGTGCGCGGGGACCATCGTTCCGAATGGCGGAGCCGGATGCAAGGGCAGATGCACGTGCACGCGCCGGACCTGTCCGCTCACGTGACGGTTCTTGCTCATTTCTTCCTACGTATACGGACGGACTTCTTTCCCCACAGGCGGGATTCCGTTACAGAACGAGTACGGGCCGATGCGTTTTGGTGGCAGACTGCGGCCCCTGGGGTACGGGGGCCCCGCTGGCTGTCCCGCCCGCGCGAGAGTGCGGAAGGGGCGCACATCCATCGCGATGGGGAGGGCAGGACTAGTGACCGCAGAAGCCAGCGGTTCTGTGGTGCGCCGAATCCTCCTGGGCTCGCAGCTCAGGCGACTCCGTGAATCCCGCGGCATCACCCGCGAGGCGGCCGGCTACTCGATCCGCGCATCCGAATCGAAGATCAGCCGCTTGGAGTTGGGAAGGGTGAGCTTCAAGGCACGGGACGTCGAGGACCTCCTCACGCTCTACGGGGTCACGGACGACGCGGAGCGCGAATCCCTCCTGGGACTGGTCCGCGAGGCCAACGCCACCGGCTGGTGGCACAGTTACGGAGACGTACTGCCCGGGTGGTTCCAGACGTACATCGGTCTGGAGGGCGCGGCCTCGCACATCCGCATCTACGAGGTCCAGTTCGTCCACGGACTGCTCCAGACCGAGGCATACGCCCAGGCCGTCGTCCGCCGCGGCATGCCCGGCGCCACCACGGCCGAGATCGACCGGCGCGTCGCGCTGCGCCTGGAACGGCAGAAGGTCCTGGTCTCCGAAAGCGCCCCGGTCTTCCACGCCGTGCTCGACGAGGCCGCCCTGCGCCGCCCGTACGGCGACCGCGACGTCATGCGCGGCCAGCTGGAGCACCTCATCGAGATCTCCCAGCGGCCCAACGTGCAGCTCCAGGTCATGCCGTTCTCCTTCGGCGGCCACGCGGGCGAGAGCGGGGCCTTCACCCTGCTGCGCTTCCCCGAGTCGGACCTCCAGGACATCGTCTATCTGGAACAGCTCACCAGTGCCCTCTACCTGGACAAGGACGAGGAAGTGGGGCAGTACGGAAGGGCCATGGAGCGCCTTCAGGCCGACTGCCCGGACCCCGGCCAGACAAGGGATCTTCTTCGCGGCCTGCTCCAACTGTCTTGATTCGCACGTACTATGACGTCTGATCAGTGCATGACGACCGATCGGTCTCCGGTGCAGCGCACGGGTGCGCGCTCGCAGTAAGGGATGGCATGTCCATATTCAGCGACCTGGCTCACCAGTACATCGACGGCGAATGGCTGGCCGGTACCGGTTCGTGGGACATCATCGACGTCAACCCGTACAACGGGGAGAAGCTCGCCGCCATCACCGTGGCCACCGTCGAGCAGGTGGACCAGGCGTACCGCGGCGCCGAGCGCGCCCAGCGCGAGTGGGCGGCCACCAGCCCCTACACCAGACGCGCGGTCCTGGAGCGCGCCCTGCGGATCACCGAGGAGCGCGAGAAGGAGATCGTCGAGGCGATGATCGACGAGCTCGGCGGGACCCGTCCCAAGGCCGAGTACGAGGTCCACAGCGCGATGGAGTTCATCCGCGAGGCGATCCAGCTGGCCGTGCGCCCCGAGGGCCGCATCCTGGCCTCGCCGGTCGAGGGCAAGGAGAACCGGGTCCAGCGCCTCCCGGTCGGCGTCGTCACCGTGATCAGCCCGTTCAACTTCCCCTTCCTGGTCACCCTGAAGTCCGTCGCCCCGGCCCTCGCCCTGGGCAACGCCGTCGTGATCAAGCCGAACCAGAACGCGCCCGTGGTCGGCGGCGGGGTCATCGCCAAGATCTTCGAGGACGCCGGGCTCCCCGCGGGCCTGCTGAACGTCCTGGTCACCGACATAGCGGAGATCGGCGACGCCCTCCTGACGCACCCCGTCCCGAAGGTGATCTCCTTCGCCGGTTCGGACCGCGTCGGCCGGCACGTCGGAGCCGTCGCCGCCCGCCACTTCAAGCGGACGGTCCTGGAGCTCAGCGGGAACAGCGCGCTCGTCGTCCTCGACGACGCCGACCTGGACTACGCGGTGGACGCGGCCGTCTTCAGCCGGTTCGTCTACCAGGGCCAGGTCTGCATGGCCGCCAACCGCATCCTGGTCGACGCCTGCGTCGCGGAGGAGTTCACCGAGAAGTTCACCGCCCGGGTCCGCGCCCTGAAGACGGGCGACCCGCACGACGCGGACACCCACATCGGACCGCTGATCAACTCCTTCCAGGCCGACGCCCTCACCGCGCTCGTGGACCGGGCCGTCGCCGAGGGCGCGCAGGCGCTCGTACGCGGTTCTACGCGCGGCAACCTGGTGGAACCGACCGTCCTGGCCGGTCTCCCCGAGGACTCCCCGCTGCTGGGCCAGGAGATCTTCGGCCCGGTGGCCCTGCTGGTCGTCTTCGACGGCGAGGACGAGGCCGTACGGCTGACCAACCTGACCCCGTACGGGCTCAGCGGCGCGGTGCACACCCGGGACGTGGAGCGGGGCGTGCGCTTCGCGCAGCGCATCGAGACGGGGATGATCCACGTCAACGACTCCACGATCGGGGACGAGCCGCTGGCCGCCTTCGGCGGGGAGAAGGCGTCGGGTCTGGGGCGGCTGAACGGCGAGGCCACGGTCGAGGCGTTCACCACCCAGAAGTGGATCTCGGTGCAGCACGGGCGGACGCGCTTCCCCTTCTGAGGGGAGCCCGATCTACACTCGACCGGGCGTACGCGGAGCAGCCGCCCGGGGGAGAACAGAGTTGAGCAACATACCCGAGACCGGCCGGACCCCTCGGGTCCAGAACCGGCTCGTCGTCATCCAGATCGTCGTCTTCTCGCTCCTGCTCACCCTGGGCGGAAGACTCTGGTACCTCCAGATACGCAACGGCCAGGAATACACGGACGAGGCCAAGAACAACCACCTCCAGCGGGTGGTCCAGCCCGCGGTCCGCGGCTCGATCCTGGATTCCCGCGGGGTCCCGCTCGCCGACAGCCAGACCCACCTGGTGGTCTCCGCCAGCCGTACCGAGCTGCTGAAGATGAAGGACCGCGGCACAGGTGTGCTGACGCGCCTCGCCGGGGTCCTGGGCATGAACCCCCAGGACGTCGTCGACAAGGTCAGGCTGTGCGACGCCAAGACGCCGCAGCCCTGCTGGAACGGTTCCCCCTACCAGCCGATCCCGGTCAGCGACGAGGCCACCACCGAGCAGGCGCTCCAGATCCACGAGCACGCCGAGGACTTCCCCGGGATCACCGCCGAGCCCACCGCGATGCGCCGCTACGCCGGACCGGACGGGGCCAACACCTCCCAGGTGCTCGGCTACCTCTCCCCGGTGACCGACGAGGAGATCGCCAAGGCGAAGAACTCCGACTCGCCGTACCTGCGCTCCGACCAGGTGGGCCGCTCGGGCCTGGAGCGGACGTACGACAAGGACCTGCGGGGCAAGGCCGGCATCACCCGCTACGAGGTCGACAACCTGGGGCGCGTCACCGGGCAGGGCCAGACCGACAGGTCGCAGCCCGGCTCGAACGTGGTGACCTCGATCGACTCCCGGGTGCAGGCGGTCGCCGAGCGCGAGCTGAACAACGCCATGGTCGAGGCCCGCAAGACCTTCGACAAGAACAACACCCGCAAGAACTACGTGGCGGACTCGGGCGCCGTCGTCGTCATGGAGGCCAAGACCGGCCGCGTCGTGGCGATGGCCTCGAACCCCACCTACGACCCGAACGCCTGGGTGGGCGGCATCTCCGGCAAGGACTACGCCAAGCTCACCGACAAGAAGTCGAACTACCCGCTGCTGAACCGGGCGATCCAGGGCCAGGCGGCCCCGGGCTCCGTCTTCAAGGTGGTCTCCTCGACGGCCGCGGTGAACGCCGGCTACCCCTTCAACCGGCGCTATCCCTGCCCGAGCGCGTACTCGGTCGGCTCCCAGACCTTCACGAACTTCGAATCCCAGGGCTACGGCGACATCACCATCGGCCGCGCCCTGGAGGTCTCCTGCGACACGGTGTACTACGCCATCGCGGACCAGGAGTGGAAGAAGGACGGCGGCATCAACCCCAAGAAGAACCCCAACGACTGGTTCTTCAAGACCGCCCACGCGTTCGGCCTCGGCAAGCCCACCGGCATCGACCTGCCGAACGAGGTGCCCGGCCGGATCCCCGACCGCAAGTGGAAGCAGGACTTCTTCGAGGCGAGCAAGGCCGCCTGGTGCCGCGACGGCAAGAAGAACGGCACCTTCGCCGAGAAGATCGCCTACGAGAACTGCCGCCAGGGCGACCAGATGCGCGAGGGCGACGCCATCAACTATTCGATCGGCCAGGGCGACACCCTCGTCACCCCCGTCCAGATGGCCTCCGTCTACGCGGCCATCGCCAACGGCGGCACCCTCCACCAGCCCAGCGTCGGCAAGGCCGTCGTCAGCGCCGACGGCAACTCGGTCCGGGAGATCGCCCCGAAGGTCCAGGGCAGGCTGCCGATGGACGCGAAGCTGCGCGACGACATCGACGGGGCCCTCGCCGACGTCGCCACCACCGGCAGCGCCGCCTGGCGCTTCGGCGGCTGGCCGCAGAAGCAGATCCCGATGCACGCCAAGACCGGCACCGCCGAGGTCCAGGGCAAGCAGACCACCTCGTGGTTCGCCTCCTACACCGAGGACTACGCGATCGTCATGACGATCTCCCAGGGCGGCACCGGCTCCGGCGCGTCGGGCCCGGCGGTCCGCAAGATCTACGAGGCCATGTACGGGCTGGACGAGAAGGGCAGCCAGGACCTCGCCAAGGCCCTGCTGCCGAAGCCGGCCACAGCGCTCCCGGCGCTCCGCCCGGACGACGCCGCGAACGCGGCGCGCTGAACGGCGATTGAGGACGGGATCTGACCGCAAGGCTCCGTAGCGTGGTTCTTGTCAGCGGGGGACGGCACGCCCCCCGAGACCTGACACCCACGAGAACCCCACGGAGAGAAGGCGTCGGCCATGGCTCAGGTTTCCACAGAGGTCCCCGGTGACGAGCGCGGCACGCTCCTCGCCTTCGTCGAGGCCCAGCGCGCCGCCCTGCGCGAGGCGGCGCAGGGGCTGAGCGAGGAGCAGGCGGCGAGCCGCCCCAGCGTCAGCGAGCTGTCGCTGTCCGGGCTGCTCAAGCACGCGGCGGAGTGCGAGCTCGGCTGGCTGCGGATGGCGCAGGGCCGGCCCGATGAGACGGTCCGTTCCGAGGCGGACTGGAACGAGGCGTTCCGTCTGGTCGAGGGGGAGAGCGTCCCGTCCGTCCTGGCCTACTGGGACGGGGTCGCGCGGGAGACGGCGGCCTTCATCGCCGCCGTCCCCAGCCTCGACGACAGCTTCCCGCTGCCGCCGGCGCCCTGGTTCCCCGCGGACACCAAGGTCTCGATGCGCTGGCTGCTCCTGCACCTGATGGAGGAGTTCGCCCGGCACGCGGGCCACGCGGACATCATCCGCGAATCCCTCGACGGGACCCGCGCGATGGGGTGAGTAGCCTGGCCCCATGTCTGCGATCCGGCTTCTCGTCCTCGGTGCCGTCCGCCAGCACGGGCGGGCGCACGGGTACCAGGTGCGGGCCGACCTGGAGTACTGGGGCGCCCACGAGTGGTCCAACACCAAGCCCGGATCGATCTACCACGCGCTCAAGCAGATGGCGAAGCAGGGCGTCCTGCTCGCGCACGAGGTGGCCCCGAGCGCCGCGGGCGGCCCGCCGCGCACCGAGTACGAGGTCACGGCGGCGGGCCGCGAGGAGTACTTCAAGCTGCTGCGCGAGGCCCTCGCCGCCTACGACCAGAAGGCGGACCTGCTGTCGTCGGCGATCGGCTTCATGGTCGACCTCCCCCGGGCCGAGGTCCTGGAGCTGCTCCGGGAGCGGCTGGGGAAACTGGCGCGCTGGCGCACGTCGGTGACGGACTACTACACCCCGGAGACCGGTCCGCAGGCCCTGGGGCACATCGGCGAGATCATGCACCGCTGGGTGTACTGCGCCGACGCCGAGGCGGAGTGGACCCGGGGGCTGATCGTCCGGATCGAGGGGGGCGCGTACTCCTTCGCGGGCGAGGGCGGCGAGCCGTTCGTCGGGGTCCTGGCCGACGGCCAGGAGAACCCCTACGCGTAAGCGGTGTAATCAAGTTTGACTAGCCCCTTCGGGGGCAGTACTTTTGCGCAGCCCGCTACTCAAGTTTGACTAGTGAAGGAGTCGCTTTGACGATCTTCGTCGAAGGCGTTCACAAGAGGTACGGGGACAAGCCCGCCCTCGCCGGGCTCGACCTGGAGGTCCCGTCCGGCACCGTCCAGGCGGTGCTGGGCCCCAACGGGGCCGGCAAGACCACGGCCGTACGCATCATGAGCACCCTGCTGCGCCCCGACGCCGGAACCGTCCGGATCGCGGGCCACGACGCCCGGACCGACGCGGCTGCCGTCCGCTCCCGGATCGGGCTCCTGGGGCAGCACGCGGCGCTCGACGAGGAACTGGACGGCCGGCAGAACCTGGAGATGTTCGGCCGCCTCCACCACCTGGGCGCCCGGCGGGCCGGGCAGCGGGCGGACGAGCTGCTGGACCGCTTCGGCCTCGCCGGCACCGGCCGCAAGCCGGTGAAGCAGTACAGCGGCGGCATGCGCCGCCGTCTCGACCTCGCCGCCTCGCTGATCACCGACCCGGAGGTGCTGTTCCTCGACGAGCCGACCACCGGACTCGACCCGCGCGGCCGCGCCGAGGTGTGGGGCGCGGTCCGCTCCCTCGTCGGCGGCGGTACGACCGTCCTGCTCACCACCCAGTACCTGGAGGAGGCCGACCGGCTGGCCGACCGGATCGCCCTGGTCGACGGCGGCCGGGTCGCGGCCGAGGGCACGGCGGACGAACTGAAGTCCCTGGTCGGGGCGGACCGGATCGTCGTCGTCCTGCGGGATCCGGACCGGCTGGCGGAGGCCGCCGCGCTGCTCCCCGACCCGGTGGTGAGCGCGGACCCGCCGACGCTCGGCTTCCCGGTCCGCGACCGGATGGAGGGGCTGGCCCTGACCCTGCGGGCGCTGGAGGGGGCGGGCATCGAGGCCGCGGACGTCGCGGTCCGCCGGCCCACGCTCGACGAGGTGTTCCTGCACCTGACGGACGGGCCGGACGGGCCGCCCGGGCCCGGCGACCCCGGCGGGACCGCTCGGACCGCCCGGACCGGCCGCGCCGACCGTACGGAGGTGTCCGCGTGAGCGCCGCCGCATGGGTGGTCTCGGACTCCTGGACGATGACCCGGCGCGAACTGGCGCACTGGGCGCGGCAGCCGGTCCAGGTGGTCGTCGGGCTGGTCTTCCCGGTGATGATGCTGCTGATGTTCGGCTTCCTGGTGGGCGGCGGACGCGGCGTCGACGGCGCGTACGTCGAGTTCCTCGTCCCCGGCATGCTGGTGCTGACCATGGCCTTCGGCCTGGAGAGCACCATGACGGCCGTCACCCAGGACCTCGGCAAGGGGGTCATCGACCGGTTCCGGGCCATGCCGATGTCCTCATCGGCCGTCCTGGTCGGCCGCAGCGCGGCCGACATGCTCCAGTCGGCGGTGGGCCTCGCCGTCCTGGCCGGGGTCGGCCTGCTGCTCGGCTGGCGCTGGCACGGCTCGGCGGGCGCCGCGCTGACGGCCTTCGCGCTGCTCCTGCTGCTGCGGTTCGCGATGCTGTGGATCGGGATCTACCTGGGCATGGTCGCGGGCCGGCCGGAGCTGGTGCAGGCCGTGCAGATCCTGGTCTGGCCGGTGGGCTTCCTGTCCAACGCCTTCGCCAGCCCGGCGTCGATGCCCGGATGGCTGGGGGCGGTGGTCGAGTGGAACCCGATGTCGGCGACGGCGACCGCGGTCCGCGGCCTGTTCGGCAACCCGGCGGCGGCCTCCGGCTCCTGGGCCTTCGACCACGCCGGCCTGCTCGCCGTCGGCTGGCCGCTCCTGCTGCTGGCGGTCTTCTTCCCCCTGGCCGTGGGCCGCTTCCGGGGCCTCAGCCGCTGACCGGCCCCCGGAGCCGCGCCGGGGCCGGCTTGCACCTCACGCGGCGTGAGGAGCCACAGTGAAGGGCGTACCCAACCGAGAGGAGCGGAAGCGATGGGCTACTCCGTGGGCCAGGTCGCCGGATTCGCCGGAGTGACGGTGCGCACCCTGCACCACTACGACGAGATCGGGCTGCTCTCCCCGAGCGGCCGCAGCCAGGCGGGGCACCGGCGGTACGACGACGCCGACCTCGACCGGCTGCAGCGCGTCCTGTTCTACCGGGAGCTCGGCTTCCCCCTCGACGAGGTCGCGGTCCTGCTGGACGACCCGGAATCGGATCCGCGGGAGCATCTGCGCCGGCAGCACGTCCTGCTGTCCGACCGGATCGCCCGGCTCCAGCAGATGGCCACGGCCGTTGAGAACGCCATGGAGGCACAGAAGATGGGCATCAACCTCACGCCCGAGGAGAAGTTCGAGGTCTTCGGGGACTTCGACCCCGACGTGTACACCGAGGAGGTCGAGCGCCGCTGGGGAGGCACCGACGCCTACGCCGAGTCGCAGCGGCGGGCCGCCTCGTACACGAAGGACGACTGGCGGCGGATCCAGGACCAGGGCGACGACCTCAACCGCCGGCTCGTCGCGCTGATGGACTCGGGCGCCCGCGCCGAGTCGGAGGCCGCCATGGACCTGGCCGAGGAGCACCGCGGCTGGATCAGCGGCAACCACTACACCTGCTCGTACGAGATGCACACCTGCCTCGGCGAGATGTACGTCGCGGACGAGCGCTACACCGCCTACTACGACGTCCAGCGGCCCGGCCTGGCGGTGTTCGTGCGGGACGCGATCACGGCCAACGCGATCCGCAAGGTGTAGCCGCGAGGCCGTGCGGAACCCCGCCGTGTAGACGGAAGGTCACGGATTCGACCCCCGCCGGTCCCTGGAACCGGGCGGGGGTCGTGTGCGTTGATAATTGAGACTGCCCGCACCCGCCCGCCCGTCTGTCTGCCTGCCTGCCTCCGCCGGCACCCCCCCCGATCCAGGAGAGTCCGGAAACCGTGTACACGATCGCGCTCGGCCCTGAGTGGCTGTCCCCGGACTATCTGATCTCGCACTTCGGTCTGATCGGCATCCTGGTCATCGTCTTCGCGGAGTCGGGACTCTTCGCGTTCCTGCCCGGCGACTCGCTGCTGTTCACCGCGGGCCTGCTCGTCGCGGACGGCCAGTACATCAAGCAGCCGCTGTGGCTGGTCTGCACGCTGATCGTGGCCGCCGCCATCATCGGCGACCAGGTCGGTTACATGATCGGCAAGTTCTTCGGGCCGAAGCTGTTCAACCGGCCCAACTCCAAGCTGTTCAAGCGGGAGAACCTCGACAAGGCCCACGAGTTCATGGACCGGCACGGCCCCAAGGCCATCGTGCTCGCCCGCTTCGTGCCGATCATCCGCACCTTCGCCCCGATGGTCGCCGGCGCCGGCTCGATGAAGTACCGCACCTTCCTCACGTACAACATCATCGGCGGCATCGGCTGGGGCGCGGGCGTCACGCTCGCCGGATACTGGCTCGGCCAGATCGAGTTCATCAAGACCAATGTCGAGCCGATCCTCGTGGGCATCGTCCTCGTCTCGGTGATCCCGGTGGTCTTCGAGGTGCTGAAGGCCCGCAAGGAGGGCAAGGCGAAGGCCGCCGAGGCCCCGGCCGCCGGGAACGAGGGCCCGCAGGCCCCGGGCCAGCGCGGCCGCCACGCCAAGCGCTAGCGACCCCCGGCGGCCCTCGGCCGCCCCGTCACGCCCCGGAGGCCCGCTGAGGGCCCCGGGGCGTACGTGTGCGCCGGGAGGCGCGTACGGAGGGCGTGTGCGGAACCGGGGCGCGGTAGGCGGGCGGCGCGGTACGCGGGCGGGAAGCGGCGCGGTCTAGAAGCCGCGGGTGCGCTTCGCCGCGCGGCGCTTGGCGGCGCTCGCGGCCCCCGGGATCCGCATGAACATCCGCGAGGCCTCGGAGCCGAGGTTGACCCCGATCGCGATGGCCAGCGCGATGGCCGCGGCGTTGGTCAGCGAGCCGAGCCCCTGGCTCAGCTCGTTCTCGGCGATCAGCAGCAGCCCGTAGTACGTCGCCGAGCCGGGCAGCAGCGGGCCGATGGCCGCGGTCACGTACGGCAGGGCGGACGCGAAGCGGTAGCGGGAGAAGAGCTGTCCGAACAGGCCGACCAGGCCGGCCGCGATGGCCGTGGACGGCACCGGCTCCAGGCCCCCCGCGTAGTGCAGCGCCCCGTACGTCGACCAGGCGATCCCGCCGTTCAGCGTCACGATCCACACGGTGGAGCGCTCCTGCTGGAGCAGGATCGCGAAGGTGAACACCAGCACCATCGAGGCGGCGATCTGGATCAGCGGCCGCTGCTGGATCTGGAGGACCTCCTCCGGACGCGGCGAGGCGTCGTTGAACTGCAGCCCCACGTACAGCACGACGAGCACGCCCAGGATGATGCCGATGAAGAGGTACATGACCTCCAGCAGCCGGGCGGACGCGGTGATGTAGTAGCCGGTCAGGCCGTCCTGCACGGCCGCGACCAGGGCCCGCCCGGGCAGCAGCGCGAACAGCCCGCCGGTGATCACGGCGGACGCCTTGACGTCGATCCCGGTCATGTTCAGTGCCACGCCGATGGCGGCGGGCGGCATCGCGGCGACGACGAACTGGTAGAACTCGGGCAGTCCCCGGCCGGCGCAGAGCCACGCCAGCCGGTCGCCGAGGACCGCGCCGATCGCGGCCGCGAAGAACACCAGGACCCCGCCGCCGACGAGCGTGGAGGCCGCCCCGGCGAGCAGCCCGGCGGCCGTCGTGAGCATCCAGCCGGGATACGGGTGCCGGTTGCGGCGGATCTCGGCGAGGCGCCGGTACGCCTCCTCCAGCGACACGTCGTCGTGGGTGCTGATGTCGTCCACCAGCCGGAAGACGGCCGCGAGGCGGTTGTAGTCGGTGCCGCGGCGGCGCACGGTGCGGTTCGCCGACACCGGGTCGTCCACCAGCGAGGGCTGGTGGGTGATCGACAGCATGGTGAAGGTGACGGTGGGCTCGCAGCGGTCCAGCCCGTACGAGCGGGCCACCGCGAACATGGCCGCCTCCACGTCCTCGGCGGCCTCCCCGCCCGCGAGCAGCAGCTCGCCGATGCGCAGGGTCAGGTCGAGCACGCGGCCCACGGCGGGGCCGGTGTCCTCGGCCTGCTTGTACACGCGGTCCGGGACGGGGCGCACGTCGACCGGCATGCGCAGCATGGTGCGCATCCGGTCCTGCCAGGGGGACTCCTTCATCCGGGTCACCGGGAACCCCTGGCCGGGGGTGTAGGCGGGCGGGGAGTGGTGGGAGCTGTACGTGGCGGGGTGGGCGAACGCGGACCCCTCGGGTTCCACCGGGAGGGTCGCGAAGCCGTCGGGCACCGAGAACTCGGAGGTCGGCTGGTCCTCCTCCGGCGCCTCGGACGCCATCCCGTGCGGCGTGGTGAAAGCGCTGCGCGCCTCGTCGGACTGGGGCTTCCTGTCCTCTGCCCCGTCGGCCTCCGCCACGCGTCCTCCTGTCGTGATCATCCCTGTGATCATCCGCGCCTTCAGTATGCGGAATCGTTTCGTCCCCGGCGAAAGGGGGGCGGCCCGCACCGGCAACGCACAGCGGGCGGCACCCCCGTCGGGGGGTGCCGCCCGCTGTCGCGTGCGAAGGCCGGGGGCACCGCGCCCCTCGGACCCGCTCACCGGCGGAACCTAGTGGTGGCCGCCCTGCGCCTCGAGGCGCTTGTACGAGTTCTCGATCTCGGCCTCGGCCTCGGTGCGGCCGACCCAGTTCGCGCCCTCGACCGACTTGCCCGGCTCCAGGTCCTTGTAGACCTCGAAGAAGTGCTGGATCTCCAGGCGGTCGAACTCGGACACGTGGTGGATGTCGCGCAGGTGCTCGACACGCGGGTCGGAGGCCGGCACGCACAGCAGCTTGTCGTCGCCGCCCGCCTCGTCCGTCATGCGGAACATGCCGATCGCGCGGCACTTGATCAGGCAGCCCGGGAAGGTCGGCTCGTCCAGGATGACCAGCGCGTCCAGCGGGTCGCCGTCCTCGCCGAGGGTGTTCTCGACGAAGCCGTAGTCGGCCGGGTAGCTGGTCGAGGTGAAGAGGCGTCGGTCCAGACGGATCCGGCCGGTCTCGTGGTCCACCTCGTACTTGTTCCGCGAACCCTTGGGGATCTCGATGGTGACGTCGAACTCCACGTCCTGCTCCTCCATGATCAGCTTCATTGCTCCGGGACTGCATTGCCTCGACTCGCGCGCGGCCGGCCCGGCTCTGCCGGGTGGGCCGCCATGCTCGCGGCAAGACGCAGTGGTTAAGTGTCCCTCACGCATATGTGTGATCGCGAAAGGGGCTGGTCCGAGGTGCCCTCGCTCAAGACGTGGCAGCTCATCGCGGGGTCGGCCGCCGTTGGCCTGGCCCTGTCGGTGGCGACGGTGTCCGCCGCCGGTCCTTGGGACTCGGGCCAGCGTAAGGCCGAGCGGGACAGGGTCGGCTCCTGGGGCCGTACGGGTGGCGCAGATCACGGTGCCGGGCCGCTCCCGCAGGCCGCGCCCAGTGCCCCGGGCGTGCTCGGGGCCGTCGGTCCGGGCGCCGTGCGCGGGCAGGCCGCGGCCGCACCCGGGGGGCTCGGCGCCGCGCTCGGCCCGCTGCTCGCCGACCGCGCGCTCGGCACGGTCCGCACCGCCTCCGTCGTGGACACCGCCACCGGGCAGGTGCTGTACGAGTCCGGGGCGCGGGACGCGATGACCCCCGCCTCCACCGTCAAGATCGCCACCGCGGCGGCGGCGCTGGCCGCCCTCGGGCCCGAGCACCGGATCCGTACGTCCGTCGTGCGGGGCGCCGCCCCCGGGCAGATCGTCCTGGTGGGCGGCGGCGACCCCTCGCTCACCGCCCGCAAGAAGGCGCCCGCCGGCTCCGGCGGCAGCCTCGTCGCCCTCGCCGCCGACACGGCCCAGGCCCTGAAGGCCGCCGGAACCGCCTCCGTGGGCCTCGGGTACGACGACTCCCTCTACACCGGCCCCGCCCGCCACCCGATCGGCGTCAACCCCAACCTCGCGCTCGTGACCGCCCTGACGGCCGACGAGGGCCGCCCCGACGAGTCCTCCTCCGGGCCCGTGGAACGGTCCGAGGACCCGTCGAAGGACGCCGCCCGCGCCTTCGCCGCCCTGCTGGCCGAGCGCGGCATCACGGTCACCGGCGAACCCGCCCGCGCCAAGGCCCCCGCGGACGCCCCGCCGCTGGCCGTCACCCTCTCCACGCCGCTGGCCGGGCTCGTCGAGCGGATGCTGACCCACAGCGACAACGACATCGCCGAGGCCCTCGCCCGGCAGACGGCCCTCGCCTCGGGGCAGTCCGCCGGCTTCGAGGGCGCCGAGAAGGCCGTCGCCGACCGGCTCGCCTCCCTCGGCGTCGACACCGCCGGCTCCCGCTTCGCCGACGGCAGCGGCCTGGCCCGCGCCGACAAGGTCAGCGCCGGCCTGCTGACCGGGCTGCTGGCCAAGGCCGCGGACCCCGGGCGGCCGGAGCTGCGGCCCGTCCTGACCGGGCTGCCCGTCGCCGGGTTCAGCGGCACGCTGCGCGCCCGCAACGCCGGCTCCTCCCCGGCCGCGGGCCTGCTCCGGGCCAAGACGGGCACCCTGACCGGGGTCAACTCCCTCGCCGGAACCGTCGTCGACTCCTCCGGCCGGCTCCTCGCCTTCGCCTTCCTCACCGCGAACAGCCCGGGACCCGAAGGCGCGGAGAAGGCCCTGGACAAGCTGGCCGCGGCGGTCGCCGCCGCGTCGTAGGGGGTCCGCGGAGGGGCCGGTCCACGTACGGTTGACGCATGACGAGCATCAGTGGTGTGGAGATGGTCGACTGGAACCTCGCGGTGGCGACCGCGACCCGGCTGGTGCGGCCCGGCCCGGAGGTCGGCCGGGACGAGGCGCGGGCCGTCGTCGCGGAGCTGCGCGGGCACGCCAGGACCTCGGAACGGCACGTGCGCGAGTTCACCCGGATGATGCCCGAGGGCCTCGTCCTCCCCGACACGCCCGTGCTGGTCGTCGACCGCGCCGGATGGGTCAAGGCCAATGTGGCCGGCTTCCGCGAGCTCCTCCAGCCCCTCCTGGGCAAGATGCAGGACCGCCGCGCCGCCAGCCCCGGCGGCGCCGTCCTCGGCGCGGTCGGCGGCAAGGTCACCGGCGTCGAGCTCGGCATGCTGCTGAGCTTCCTGGCCTCCCGCGTGCTGGGCCAGTACGAGACCTTCGCGCCGCCCTCCCGCGACCTGCCGGGCTCCGCCGCGGGCGGCGGGCGGCTGCTGCTCGTCGCGCCGAACATCGTGCACGTGGAGCGCGAACTGGAGGTGAACCCGCACGACTTCCGGCTCTGGGTCTGCCTGCACGAGGAGACCCACCGTACGCAGTTCACGGCCGTCCCGTGGCTCCGGGACCACCTCGAGGGCGAAATCCAGACGTTCCTGGGCGCCACCGAAATGGACCCGTCGACGGTCCTGGAGCGCATCCGCGAAGCCGCCCAGTCCTTCGCCGGGGCCCGCCCCGACGCCGAGCGGGGCGAGGAGGGCCGCTCCCTCGTCGAGCTCGTGCAGACCCCCGAGCAGCGCGAGGTGCTGGGCCGGCTCACCGCCGTCATGTCCCTCCTGGAGGGTCACGCCGACTTCGTCATGGACGGCGTCGGCCCCCAGGTGGTGCCCTCCGTCGCCGAGATCCGGGAGAAGTTCCAGCAGCGCAGGGCCAGTGGGGCCGGCCGGCTCGACGCCGCGCTGCGCAAGCTCCTCGGCCTCGACGCGAAGCTGCGCCAGTACCGCGACGGCGAACGCTTCGTGCGCGCCGTCGTCGGCCAGGTCGGCATGGACGGGTTCAACCGGGTGTGGACCTCTCCGAACACACTGCCGACCAAAGCCGAGATCGCCCGGCCCGCGGACTGGGTGGCCCGTGTACACCGCAAGGGGAGTGAAGAGAGCGAACGCGGGTGACGCGGGGGGCGTAAACATGACTCACTGGGGGAAGCAGCGTCACCCGTCCGAGGGACCGTAGGCCGTGAAAGGGCGTGCGATGCTCGGGGAACGGCTCGGCTCTGTCACCATCGACGCACTCTGAGTGACATCCCCGCTCGCCGGGGAAATCCGGGCACCACTCCTGAGCACCCCGTCCCCCGGGGCCCTGCCGGCGACAGCCGGGGGAGCCCCCGAGGCATCCGAACTCCACCGAAGGGCACCGGACATGGGTCCCCATCCTGCGGTCGCGGCGATACGCCTGGCGGTCCGCCGCGTACTCCACGACGTCCTCACCGATCTCACCGAACTCCCCCAGACCCGGTCCGGGGCCGCGCCCTGCGCCGACCCGCGCACCACGGCCGGCGGCCCGCCGCTGGTCCTCGTCGCCTGCTCCGGCGGCGCCGACTCGATGGCCCTCGCCTCCGCCCTCGCCTTCGAGGCGCCCAAACTCGGCATCCGGGCCGGAGGCATCACCGTCGACCACGGCCTCCAGGCCGGCTCCGACCTGCGCGCCGCCGAGGTCATCACCCGCATGGCCGCGCTCCGCCTCGACCCGGTGGAGTCCGTCGCCGTGCGCGTCGGGCGGGACGGCGGTCCCGAGGCCGCGGCCCGCGACGCCCGCTACGGAGCCCTCGACGAGGCCGCGGACCGGCTGGGCGCCGCCGCCGTACTGCTGGGCCACACGCGCGACGACCAGGCCGAAACCGTTTTGCTGGGTCTCGCCCGCGGCTCCGGCATCCGGTCCCTCTCCGGCATGGCCGAGAAGTCCGGCGGACCCGGCCGCACCAACCGCTACCGCCGCCCCTTCCTTCAGGTCGACCGGCAGACCGCCCGCAAGGCCTGCATGGTCCAGTCCCTCCCCGTCTGGGACGACCCGCACAACACCGACCCCGCCTACACCCGCTCCCGCCTGCGCCACGAGGGACTGCCCGCCCTGGAGAAGGCGCTGGGCAAGGGCGTCGTCGAGGCCCTGGCCCGTACCGCCCAGCTGTCCCGCGACGACGCCGACGCCCTGGACTCCTGGGCCGCTTCCGCGGAGACCGGCGTACGGGACGACGACGGCCGCCTGGAGTGCGCCAAGCTGTACGCCCTGCCCCCGGCCGTCCGCCGCCGGGTGCTGCGCAGGGCCGTGGTCGCCGCCGGTTCTCCCGCGGGGTCCCTCTTCGCCCGTCACATCGAGGAAGTCGACCGTCTCATCACCGGATGGCGCGGTCAGGGCGCCATCAACCTGCCCGGCCGGGTCGAGGCCCAGCGGCAGGGTGGCAGACTGGTCATTCGGCAGGGCTGATTGGCGCTCGAAACACGGCTGAGTCCTCCGGGGTCGCCCCCGGAGCCCCGGCCGACAACGAAAGTGATGCGGGTGGACGAGAAGGACATGGGCAACGACCTCCAGTCGGTGCTCATCACCAAGGAAGAGATCGACGCGAAGCTGGCCGGGCTGGCCGCGAAGATCGATGCGGAGTACGCGGGCAAGGACCTGCTCATCGTCGGTGTGCTCAAGGGCGCCGTGATGGTGATGGCGGACCTGGCGCGCGCCTTGTCCACCCCGCTCACCATGGACTGGATGGCGGTTTCCTCGTACGGCGCCGGGACCCAGTCCTCGGGGGTGGTCCGGATCCTCAAGGACCTGGACACCGACATCAAGGGCAAGCACGTCCTGATCGTCGAGGACATCATCGACTCCGGTCTGACGCTGTCCTGGCTGCTGTCGAACCTGGGCTCCCGCGAGCCGGCCTCCCTTCAGGTCGTCACGCTGCTGCGCAAGCCCGACGCCGCCAAGGTCGCCATCGACGTGAAGTGGGTCGGTTTCGACATCCCGAACGAGTTCGTCGTGGGCTACGGCCTCGACTACGCGGAGAAGTACCGCAACCTGCCGTTCGTCGGCACGCTCGCCCCGCACGTGTACGGCGGCTGATCACCCTCCCGGCCCCCGGGACCGCTCCCTCGCCGAGCGAGGGGAACCTGGGGGAGCTTCCCGCCGTTGAAGCAGGGGAAGCGGGTCTGTCAGCCGTCCCACGAGGCCGCGGGTGACAATACAGGGGTACATTCCGAAGAACAGTCTTTACTCACAGCAGCATTTACCTACGGGCAGGAGGGACGGGGTGCCTGGCGCCCCGTATGGATGGACGTGAAGCGATACTTCCGTGGGCCGGTCATGTGGATCGTGCTGGCCGTCCTCGCCGTGGTCGTGTTGATGAATGTCGTCGGCTCCGGCGGCGGCTACAAGTCGGTGGACACCAGCGAGGTCATCAAGGCGATCAACAGTGGCCAGGTGGAGCAGGCACGCCTGACCACCGGCGACAGCCAGATGATCAAGATCGATCTGAAGAGCGATCAGAAGCTCGACAAGCGCGACGGCACCAAGTTCCAGGCCAACTACATCGGGGATCAGGGCGTCCAGCTCGCCCAGAACCTCCAGAGCAAGTACGAAGCCGGTCAGATTCCCAAGGGCTACTCCGTCTCTCCGGACAAGACCAGCCCGTTCCTGAGCGTGCTGCTCTCGCTCCTGCCCTTCGTCCTCATCGTCGTTGTCTTCCTGTTCCTGATGAACCAGATGCAGGGCGGCGGCTCCCGGGTCATGAACTTCGGGAAGTCCAAGGCCAAGCTCATCACCAAGGACACCCCGAAGACGACGTTCGCCGATGTCGCGGGTTCGGACGAGGCCGTCGAGGAACTCCACGAGATCAAGGAGTTCCTCCAGGAGCCGGCGAAGTTCCAGGCCGTCGGCGCCAAGATCCCCAAGGGTGTGCTGCTGTACGGCCCGCCCGGCACCGGTAAGACCCTGCTCGCGCGCGCCGTCGCGGGCGAGGCCGGTGTCCCCTTCTACTCGATCTCCGGTTCCGACTTCGTCGAGATGTTCGTCGGTGTCGGTGCCTCGCGTGTCCGTGACCTGTTCGAGCAGGCCAAGGCCAACGCCCCGGCGATCGTCTTCGTCGACGAGATCGACGCCGTCGGCCGGCACCGCGGTGCGGGTCTCGGCGGCGGTCACGACGAGCGCGAGCAGACCCTCAACCAGCTGCTGGTCGAGATGGACGGCTTCGACGTGAAGGGCGGCGTCATCCTGATCGCCGCCACGAACCGTCCGGACATCCTCGACCCGGCGCTGCTGCGTCCGGGCCGCTTCGACCGGCAGATCGCGGTCGACCGTCCCGACATGCAGGGCCGTCTGGAGATCCTCAAGGTCCACCAGAAGGGCAAGCCGGTCGCCCCGGACGTCGACCTGGGCGCGGTTGCCCGGCGCACGCCCGGCTTCACCGGTGCCGATCTGGCCAACGTCCTGAACGAAGCGGCCCTGCTGACCGCCCGCTCGGACAAGAAGCTGGTCGACAACCACTCGCTGGACGAGGCGATCGACCGTGTCGTGGCGGGCCCGCAGAAGCGGACCCGGATCATGTCGGAACGGGAAAAGAAGATCACCGCGTACCACGAGGGCGGACACGCCCTGGTCGCGGCGGCCTCCCCGAACTCCGACCCGGTCCACAAGATCACGATCCTGTCCCGCGGCCGGGCCCTGGGTTACACCATGGTCCTGCCCGACGAGGACAAGTACTCGACCACGCGCAACGAGATGCTCGACCAGCTGGCGTACATGCTGGGCGGGCGCGCGGCCGAGGAGCTGGTCTTCCACGACCCGACGACCGGCGCGGCGAACGACATCGAGAAGGCCACCGCCACGGCGCGGGCCATGGTCACGCAGTACGGCATGACCGAGCGTCTCGGTGCGATCAAGTTCGGCGGCGACAACACCGAGCCGTTCCTGGGGCGCGAGATGGCGCACCCGAGGGACTACTCGGAAGAGGTCGCGGCGCTGGTCGACGAAGAGGTCAAGAAGCTCATCGAGACCGCGCACAACGAGGCGTGGGAGATCCTCGTCGAGAACCGTGACGTCCTCGACAACCTGGTTCTCGCGCTGCTGGAGAAGGAGACGCTGAACAAGGAGCAGATCGCCGAGGTCTTCTCGACGATCGTGAAGCGTCCGGCCCGCCCCGCGTGGACCGGCTCCTCCCGCCGCACCCCCTCCACCCGTCCGCCGGTGCTCTCTCCCAAGGAGCTCCAGCTGACGAACTCGGCGAACGGCACGTCGGCGTCCGCCGCCGCGCCGGTCTCGACGGAGAAGGGCATCGAGGTGGCCCCCGAGGACACCCCCGAGCCCTGATCCGACCGGAATGGAAGCCGCGCCCCCCAGGTTCTAGCCTGGGGGGCGCGGCACTTTCACGTGCCCGTTCGCGTGGCACACAGGAACGAGGATGAGATGACCGACCCAGTGACCCTGACCGGCGGCGAGGGCACGATCGGCGAGTTCGACGAGAAGCGTGCCGAGTCCGCCGTGCGCGAGCTTCTGATCGCGGTCGGCGAGGATCCGGACCGCGAGGGGCTGCGGGAGACCCCGGCGCGCGTGGCGCGGGCGTACCGGGAGATATTCGGGGGCCTGTGGCAGAAGCCCGAAGAGGTGCTGACCACGACGTTCGACCTCGGGCACGATGAGATGGTCCTGGTGAAGGACATCGAGGTCATGTCATCCTGCGAGCATCATTTGGTGCCATTCGTCGGAGTTGCCCATGTTGGGTACATTCCGTCCGTTGACGGCAAGATCACCGGTCTGTCGAAGCTGGCCCGGCTGGTGGACGTGTTTGCCCGTCGCCCCCAGGTCCAGGAACGGCTGACCACGCAAATCGCGGACTCCCTGATGGAGATCCTGGACCCGCGCGGGGTCATCGTGGTCATCGAGTGCGAGCACATGTGCATGACCATGCGCGGGGTCCGTAAGCCCGGTGCGAAGACCATCACCTCGGCGGTCCGCGGCCAGCTCCGCGACCCCGCGACCCGTAACGAGGCGATGAGCCTGATCATCGCCCGCTGAGCCCCGCCCGCCGGTGCCCGCCCGCCGACGGCGCTGATGTGCCACGGCCCCCCTCCGCGCGTTCGCGGAGGGGGGCCGTGGCGTGTGGTGTGGTGCGCTCGCGGCCGTCAGGCGGTGGCCGGGGCCTCCGGGGACTCGTCGTCGTCCTCGGGGAGCTTGAGGACGTGTTCCAGGAAGAGGGCCGCCGCGATGACCGCCGCGCCCGCCAGGACCGAGAAACCGGCGTACCAGGCCTGGTCGCGGCGGGCGGGGACGTCCATGGCCTCGGTGAGCAGGAAGACGCCCACACCGCCGTACATCCCCGCCACGAGGGCCGCGACCAGCGCGCTGGCCTGTCCGAAGACCACCGCGCGGGCCGCCATCAGCGGCTCCACGCCCTTGGCGCCGGGCCGCCGCTCGCGCTGGGCCTTCAGGCGGGCGCGCAGCGACAGCGCGGTGGCCAGCAGGATCACGGCGATGACCGCCAGCACGACCGGGGCGGCCAGCGGGACGCCGGGCAGGGTGCCGTACGCGTTCCACAGGCGGGCGCCCGCCCAGGACAGGACGGCGGCGACCGCGAAGATGCCCGCCAGTACCGCCGGCCTCAGTTGCTTCACTTGCCCGTTCCCCGCTTCCCGCGCCGATCGTCAGCAGCCCACAGGGTAACGACTACTCCGGGAGGCGGAGTTCCAGGTCGGCGCGCGGCGTGACACCGGTCAGGCCGATGGTGGCCAGGAGCGCGGAGACGGCTCCGCGGCCCGGGATCCGGGCCTCCGGGTCGATGTCGTGCCAGGGGGCCAGTACGAAGGCGCGCTGGTGGGCGCGCGGGTGCGGGAGGGTGAGGACCGGGTCCTCGGAGACGACCTCGGCGTACGAGACGATGTCGACGTCGATGGTGCGCGGGCCCCAGCGCTCCTCGCGGACGCGGTCGAAGGCTTCCTCGATGGCCTGTCCGCGCTCCAGCAGGGAGGACGGCGGCAGGGTCGTCTTCACCGAGACGACCGCGTTGAAGTACGCGGGCTGGGAGCCGGGGTCCACGCCCCACGGCTCGGTCTCGTACACCGGGGAGACCGCCTTGACCCGCAGGCCCGGGGTGTCGCCGAGGGCGTCGATGGCGCCCTGGAGGGTCTCCAGCCGGTTCCCGAGGTTCGCGCCGAGCGCGATCACGGCCCACTTGGGGTTGGACAGCGTGACGTCCGCCGCGTCGACCGCCTCCACGACGGACGCCGGTACCGGCTGGACCGTGGGGTCGCTCTGTGCGTTCAGTCCGTTGTTCATGCGCGGCTCCGGGTGATCGTGATGGTCACGTCGTCGAAGGGGACGGTGATGGGCGCGTCCGGCTTGTGGACGACGACCTCCACCTCTGCCACCGCTTCGTGCTTCAGGCACTGCTGGGCGATCCGCTCGGCGAGCGTCTCGATCAGGTCGACCGGCTCTCCCTGGACCACGTCGACGACTTCCTCCGCGACCACCCCGTAGTGCACGGTCTTGGCCAGGTCGTCGTCGGCCGCCGCGGGGCGGGTGTCGATGTGGAGCACGAGATCGACGATGAAGGTCTGGCCCTCCTCGCGTTCCCGGGGGAAGACGCCGTGGTGCCCGCGAGCCTTGAGGCCGCGCAGCGAGACACGATCCACGCGAATCACTCCTGCTTTCGTAGGTGCTGCCGGTCCCGGGACTCCCCGGGGCCATGGGCCTACGCCGAGTGCGGTCGGCGTCGTCCGGCTTCGAATTTACCTGCGAAACACCCCGGGTCCCGCCGGAGGGGTCAGGAGGGGTCGTCCTCGTCGTCCTCGTCGGACTCCGTGAGGACGGGGGAACCGTGGTGGGACCAGAGCCGCCAGCCCCCGGGTGTGCGTCGGAACACATTCGTGGCGACGACCAGCTGGCCGACCAGCGGACCGAGTTCCCCGCCGTCCTCGGCGGGCCCGCCGCTGAGGATGTTCTCCGTACAGGTCACCAGCGCGGTGTCGTCGATGACGGCCACCTTGGTGTCGGTGAGGAAGAACTGGATGTAGTCCGTGTGGGACATGATCAGCGCGTACGAGCGCAGCACCTCGCCGCGGCCGGAGAGGACCGGCCAGCCCGGGTGCACGCAGGAGATCTCGTCCTCCAGCCAGAGCGCCGACAGGGCGTCGAAGTCGCCCGCTTCCATGGCCTCGTAGAAGGCCGTGTTGACCTCTTCGACCGCTTCGATGTCGGTTCTGCTCACAGGGCTCCTCTTCGGTCGGTGGTCACAGTGCCCCTTCCACGGCGCGGGCCACCCGAACCGCGTCCGCGGTGGCCCGTACCTCGTGGACCCGGACGGCCCATGCGCCCTGGTGGGCGGCGATGGCGGAGACGGCGGCGGTGGCCGCGTCGCGCTCGCGGGCGGGCGGCGGGGCGGCGTCCGCGCCGGCCAGGACGCGGCCGAGGAAACGCTTCCGCGAGGCGGCCACCAGGAGCGGGAAGCCGAGCGCGCGCAGGGCGGGCAGATGGGCCACCAGGGCCAGGTCGTGGTCGGCGTTCTTCGCGAAGCCGAGGCCGGGGTCGACGACGAGCCGTCCGGGCGCGATGCCGCCGGCGACGACCGCGTCGAGGCGGTCGCGGAGTTCGGCGGTGACCTCGCCGACGACGTCGTCATAGACGGCGAGGCTGTTCATGCCGGCGCTGAAGCCGCGCCAGTGCATCACCACGAAGGGCACCTCGGCGGACGCGACCGCCCCGATCATCCCGGGGTCGGCGAGCCCGCCGCTGACGTCGTTGACCAGCATCGCTCCGGCGGCGACGGCGCGGGCGGCGACGCTCGCGCGCATGGTGTCGACGGACACGGTCACGCCTTCGGAGGCCAGGCCGCGCACGACGGGGACGACCCGGCGCAGCTCCTCCTCCTCGTCGACGCGGGGCGCACCGGGCCGGGTGGACTCGCCGCCGACGTCGACGAGGTCGGCGCCCTGGACGACGAGGTCGAGGCCGCGTTTGACGGCCGCCGTGGTGTCGAACCAGCGGCCGCCGTCGGAGAACGAGTCGGGGGTGACGTTGACGACGCCCATGACCCCGCAGCGGTCCCACTCGGGAAGACCTGCGACCCGGCCCCTGCCGGGGGCTCCGCGCTTCGTGTTCATAGGTCCAAGGGTAGGGCTGACCTGGATACGGCAGGGCCCCGGAGTCGCGGACCCGGCAGGGCGCGTACTCCGGGGCCCCGGCGGGGTCCGGAAGAGACGGTCTACGCGGCCTGGGCCGAGCGCTCCGTCTGCTTCGGGACCGACGCCACCTGGTGGTGGGCGCAGGTGCGGACCGGCTTGGGCCGCCGGCGGCTGGCGAAGAGCCGCGGCAGGGCCAGCGTCACGAAGCCCTCGGCCTGCATCGCGGCGAAGCCGATGCGGGGCAGGTCGCGGGTGGTGCGGAAGACCACGAAGCGGGGCTCCCAGCGGGGGCGGAACTTCGCGTTGAACTTGTACAGGGACTCGATCTGGAACCAGCGGGACAGGAAGACCAGCAGGCCGCGCCACATCCGCAGCACCGGGCCGGCGCCGATCTTCTCGCCGCGGGCGAGGGCCGAGCGGAACATCGCGAAGTTCAGTGAGACCTTCTCGATCTTCAGGCCGGGAGCGGCCTCCAGGGAGGCCACGATGAGCAGCTCGTTCATGCCGGGGTCGGCGGCGCGGTCGCGGCGCATCAGCTCCAGCGACATGCCGTCGGCGCCCCACGGGACGAAGTGCAGGACGGCCTTCAGGTCGCCGAAGGGGCTCGTGTCGCCCTCCTCGACCCGGTGGGCGGTGGCGATGTAGCAGTCGCCGTCGCCCGGGTCGCCGACCCGGCCCAGCGCCATGGAGAAGCCGCGCTCGGTGTCGGTGCCCCGCCAGGCCTCGGCGGCGCCGCGCACCTGCTCCAGCTCGGTCTCGGTCAGCTCGCTGACCCGGCGGACCTGGGTGGTGTAGCCGTTGCGCTCGATGCGCTTCACCATCTGGCGGACGTTGCGCATGGCGCGGCCCGCGAGGGAGAAGTCTTTGACATCGACAATCGCCTCGTCACCCAGCTCCAGCGCGTCGAGACCCGTCTCGCGGGTCCAGACCTCGCCGCCGGTCTCGCTGCAGCCCATGACGGCAGGGGTCCAGGAGTGGGCCTTGGCCTCCTCCATGAACCGCTCGATGGCGCCGGGCCACGCCTCGACGTCGCCGATGGGGTCGCCGGAGGCGAGCATCACACCGGAGACGACGCGGTAGGTGACGGCGGCCTTGCCGCTCGGGGAGAAGACCACGGCCTTGTCGCGGCGGAGCGCGAAGTGGCCGAGGGAGTCGCGGCCGCCGTGCTTGGCGAGCAGTCCGCGCAGCTGGACCTCGTCGTCGGCGGTGAGCCGGGCGGCCGGGTGCTCGGGGCGGAAGGCCAGGTAGATCGTGGTGAGCGCGGTGAGCATGCCGAGCGCGCCGAGGGAGTAGCCGACGGTCCAGGACACCCGTCCGGCGTAGTCGACCGGGCCCTCGTATCCGAAGAGGCCGTAGACGACGTGGGTGATCTGCTCGTACAGGCTCGGGTTGCCGACGACCTTGCCCGGGTGCACGTTGACGATGACCAGGCCCAGGCCGATGGAACCGGCGCTCATCAGAACGAAGTTCGCGAGCGCCTTCCAGCGGCTGCGCGGGTCGGGCAGCGCCTTGAATTCACTCTGGTGGCGCAGCAGCAGCGCGAGGAGCACCGCCGAAATGATCAGGCCGGCCACCGAGTGACGGTAGGTGAACTGCGCTGCCGCGCCGGCGGGCAGCAGGACGACGGCGGCGCGCCAGGCGCGCCGCTTGTGCCGCTTGAGGCCGTGCGCGAGCAGCAGGAGCAGGACGCCCGCGCTGATGGACAGGGCCGCCGCGAAGGGGCCGAGGGAACCGGGCAGCACTTCGGTCACCGCGTGGATCCGGCTGTGCCGGAAGCGCGGGAAGACCCCCGCCGCGATGTCCAGAAGGCCGACGATCATGACGGCCGTACCTACCAGGCCGGGCACCGACTCCGGCCGTGGTCCGCCCAGAATCCGGCGGACCCCGCTCGGAACCTGTCCCGACTTATCGCCATCTATCCTGCTAGACATCGCTTCCCGTTGCTCCGCGAGAGATCATGTGGCCGAAGGCCGCGACAGCCTCCGGTGTGTGGTGCGTCCAGTAGGACGACATCGACGAGGAGCGGGTTCACTCTTCCGTCGGAAATTTCCAGTCCTGCCATCAGAAAGTCGACTGACTGCTCATGGGTCTCACCAGTTATACGGTCCTGGCGCTGGCCATCTTCGCCGGTGTGCTGCTCTTCGCGGCCACCGTCGTGTTCTGGCCGAAGCTCTCGGGCCGCACCTGGCGCGCGTACGCCGGCCGGATCGGGCTGCTGCTGGCGACCCAGCTCGCGCTGTTCTCGGCAGTGGGTCTCGCGGCCAACAAGTCGTTCCTCTTCTACGGCACCTGGGCTGACCTGTTCGGCCAGGAGACGTCGATCGGCAAGGTCGTCGACCACTCGATGAGCAGCAAGGACATCAAGGTCGTCGACAAGCAGAAGCTGGATGTGCCCGGCGGGGGCAGGCCCCAGGTGGGCGGGCAGATCCTGAAGGTTGCCATATCCGGGCAGAAGTCGAAGATAACGAGCCCGGGCTACGTGTGGCTGCCGCCGGAGTACTTCCAGCCGCAGCACAAGGACCAGAACTTCCCCGCGTCGATCGTCCTGACGGGGTACCCGGGCACGGCCGAGAACCTCATCAAGGGGCTCGACTACCCGATGAAGGCCTTCAGCCTGTCCAAGGCGGGCAAGATGAAGCCGATGATCCTGGTCATGATGCGGCCGACCATCGCGCCGCCGCGTGACACCGAGTGCGTCGACATACCCGGCGGGCCGCAGACGGAGACCTTCTTCGCCGTGGACCTTCCGCAGGCCATCACCGACACCTTCCGGGTCGGCAAGAAGCCCGAGAACATGGGCTTCATCGGCAATTCCACGGGCGGCTACTGCGCACTGAAGATCGCCGCGCACTACCCGCAGACCTTCGGTGCCGCCGCCGGGCTGTCCGCCTACTACGAGGCCCCCGACGACCCGACGACCGGTGACCTGTTCCACGGCGACGCCAAGCTGAAGCAGCGCGCGGACGTCCTGGCCAGCATCGACGCCAAGGCGCCGAGCGGTACGTCCTTCCTCGTCACCAGCAGCGAGAAGGGCGAGCCGAACCTCGGCGACACCAGGAAGTTCATCAAGAAGGTGAAGTCCCCGGACCGCGTGTCCTCGATCATCCTCGACAGCGGCGGCCACAACTTCAACACGTGGCGCCGCGAGATCCCGCCGATGCTGGCGTGGATGAGCGGCCGCATCCAGGCCTGAGCCGGAGGGCGGGCAGGGAGGCACGGGAGGGCCCGACGTCGGTCGGGCCCTCCCGCCGTTTCCGGGGGCCGGCCCCCGGCTCAGGCCCCTTGGAGCTGGGCCCGGCGCAGCGCCCGGTGGACGCCCTCCGGGGTCAGTACGCCGATCAGCGCGCCGGAGGCCGGGTCGGTGACCCCGATCCGGCCCGAGTCCTCCTGGAGCAGGGCCGCGAGGGCCTCGCGCAGGGTCGCGCCGAGCGTGACCGAGGCCGCCGGGGCCGGGGCCTTCGCGTCCGCTTCCGCGTCCGTCAGGTCGGCCTCCGCGACGGCGGTGACGGCGAGCCGCTTGAGCCCCCGGTCGGCGCCGACGAAGGAGGCCACGTAATCGGTGGCGGGCGCCCCGAGCACGGCCGCCGGGCGGTCGAACTGCTCGATGGTGCCCGTGCCGTAGACGGCGATCCGGTCGCCGAGCCGGATGGCCTCCTCCAGGTCGTGCGTGACCAGCAGGATCGTCTTGCGCACCGTCTTCTGGAGCGTCAGGAACTCGTTCTGCAGCCGCTCGCGCACCACCGGGTCCACCGCGCCGAACGGCTCGTCCATCAGCAGCACCGGCGGATCGGCCGCCAGGGCGCGGGCCACGCCGACGCGCTGGCGCTGCCCGCCCGACAGCTGCTCCGGGTAGCGGCCGCCGTATACGGCCGGGTCCAGGCCGACCAGGTCGAGCAGCTCGGCCGCCCGCGCGCGGGCCTTGGCCTTCGGGGTGCCGATCAGCTGCGGCACGGTCGCCGTGTTCTCCAGCACCGTCTTGTGCGGGAACAGCCCGACCTGCTGGATGACGTACCCGATCCGGCGCCGCAACTCCACCGGGTCGGCGGCGGCGATGTCCTCGCCGCCGAGCAGGATGCGGCCGGAGGTCGGCTCGATCAGCCGGTTGACCATCTTCATGGTGGTCGTCTTGCCGCAGCCGGACGGGCCCACGAGCGTGACCAGCTCCCCTTCCGCCACCTCGAAGGACAGATCCTCGACGGCTGTCGTCCCGTCGGGGTAGCGCTTGGTCACGTGCTCGAATCGGATCACCCTCCCATCCTTCCCCAAGAGGGCGGTCGTATGGGCTGCGGGTTTGTTAGGGGAGTGTTGCGCGCCTGCGAAGGTTTCCGGCCAATGTGGGTACCTGGGGTTAAGGTCGCTCCTGGCTGTGGCATTCGGCAAGGACGTATGTTCGATGAGCGTTCGGTGAAAAGGGGGAGGTGAGGAGCGTGGCGGAGCGGAACTGCCTGGTGGCGAACGACTGGATCTGCTGGGACTACGTGACCTCCCGCTCCCAGGAACTCACCGACGCCACCCTCGAACATCTCTGGATCACCGGCGCCTCGGTCCTCATCGGCATCGCCCTGTCCGTCCCCCTCGCGCTGCTGGCCCGCCGCGGCCGCCGCTGGGCGGCGCCCGTACTGGGCCTGACCACCCTGCTCTACACGGTGCCCTCGCTGGCCATGTTCTCCCTGCTGCTCCCCGTCTTCGGGCTCTCGGCGACGCTGGTGGTGACCGGCCTGGTGCTGTACTCGCTGACCATCCTCGTCCGCAACGTGCTGGCCGGCCTGGAAGCCGTCCCCGCGGAGGTGAAGGAGGCGGCGCGCGGCATGGGCTACGGCCCCGCTCGGCTGCTGTGGCAGGTGGAACTGCCGCTGGCGCTGCCCGCGCTGCTGGCCGGTGTGCGGATCGCGACGGTCTCGACCGTGGCGCTCACCACCGTCGGCTCCATCGTCGGCAAGGGCGGCCTGGGCAACCTCATCGCCCCGGCCGTCAACACCTCCTTCAAGGCGCAGGTGCTCACCGCCTCCGTCCTGTGCGTGCTGCTCGCCCTGGCCGCGGACCTGCTGCTGCTCGGCGTGCAGCGCGCGCTCACCCCGTGGACCCGGGCCACCGGGCGCCCGGCCGCCTCCGGCAAGGGGGCCTGAGGCCGTGGGCGTACTGGAAGGAGCCTGGGACTGGCTGGCGAACGGCGCCAACTGGTCCGGGGAGAGCGGTGTCTGGCACCGGCTCGGCGAGCACGTCTACGTCAGCGGGATCGCCCTCGCCCTCGCCTGCGCGCTGGCGCTGCCGGTCGGCCTGTACCTCGGCCACCTCGGCAAGGGCGGCGCGCTCGCGGTCAACATCTCCAACATCGGCCGGGCCGTCCCCGTCTTCGCGGTGCTGGCGCTGTTCATGGTCTCCCCGCTGCGCAACTCCGGCTATCTGCCGACCATCGCCGCCCTGGTGCTGTTCGCCATCCCGCCGCTGCTGACCAACGCCTACGTCGGCATGCGCGAGGTGGACCGTTCCGTGGTCGAGGCCGCCCGGGGCATGGGCATGTCCGGCGGGCAGCTCTTCCTGCGGGTGGAACTCCCGCTCGCCCGGCCGCTGGTCATGACCGGGCTGCGCTCCGGCGCGGTGCAGGTCATCGCCACCGCCACCATCGCGGCGATGGTCGGCCAGGGCGGCCTGGGCCGGATCATCACCGCCGGCTTCAACACGTACGACACCGCGCAGGTCGTCGCGGGCGCCCTGCTCGTGGCGGCGCTGGCCCTGCTGGTGGAGGGCGCTCTGATCGCGGCGGACCGGCTGCTGCCGCGGGCCGCGACGTCCCGCTGATTCCTGTCCATCGCCTCGAACGGAGTACCCCCATGAGCAAGACCACGCGCGTCCTCGGCGCGTCCCTGGGCGCCCTCGCCCTGACGGTGTCGCTGGCCGCGTGCGGCGGCGACAGCCTGGAGAAGAGCAAGGACGGCGGATCGGCCTCCACCGAGCCCTCCGCGGGAGGCGCCAAGGGCAGCCTGGTGATCGGCTCGGCCGGCTTCACCGAGGCCAACGTGCTGGCGGAGCTGTACGCGCAGGTCCTCAAGGACGCGGGCTACAGCACCTCGGTCAAGACGGTCAACAACCGCGAGCTGTACGAACCGTCGCTGGAGAAGGGCGAGATCGACGTCGTCCCCGAGTACGCGGCCACCCTCGCGGAGTTCCTCAACGCCAAGGTGAACGGCGCGAAGGCGCCGGAGGAGAAGCCGGTCGCCTCCAGCGACGTCGCGGCGACGGTGGCGGCGCTGGAGAAGCTCGCCGGCCCGCTGGGCCTCAAGGCGCTCCCGGCGGGCGGGGCCGTCGACCAGAACGCCTTCGCGGTGACGAAGGAGTTCGCCCTGAAGAACAACCTGAAGACGCTGTCCGACCTCGGCACGTCCGGGCTGAAGGTGAAGATCGCGGCGGGTGACGAATGCGCCGTCCGTCCCTTCTGCGCCCCCGGCCTGACGAAGACGTACGGGATCCAGGTGGCCGGAATCGACCCGAAGGGCGTCGGCACCCCGCAGTCCAAGCAGGCGGTCAAGGACGGCGCGGACCAGCTCGTGCTGACCACGACCACGGACGCCACCCTCGACGGCTACGGCCTGGTCCTGCTGGAGGACGACAAGAAGCTCCAGAACGCCGACAACGTCCTGCCCGTGGTGAACGCCAAGGACGCGGGCGCCCCGGAGGTCGCGGCCGCGCTGGACAAGCTGACCAAGGCGCTCACGACGGCCGACCTGATCGACCTGAACCGCAAGGTGGACGCGGAGCGCGCCAAGCCGGCGGACGTGGCGAAGGCGTACCTGGAGTCCAAGGGCCTCGTCAAGAAGTAGCAGTTACACGGTTGGTGGAGAAATGTGGGGTAACCGCCCGGCAAGGATTTGCCGGGCGGGTACCCCACTCGGCCTCAACGCCCTGTAAATTTCTGGCCATGCCCCGTGGACGCCACCGCAATCCCGAACCCCTGCACCGGCTGCTCACGCCGACGACCGTCGCCGGTGTCTGCGCCGTCGGCGCCGGCGCGGCCTGGCTGCTCGCGGAACCGCTGGCGCTACGGCTGCTCGTGGCCGTCACGGCCACCGCGGGGATCGCCGGCGCCGTCGTCATGCGCGCCTGGGACCAGTCGGCAGGCCGCCGGGTCGCGGAGCTGGCGCGCGAGCGGGTCAAGGACGAGTGGAAGACGGACGAGCGGATAGCCGAGCTCGAATCCGACCTCGAAGAGGCCCGCGTGCTGCGGGGCAGGCTCGACACCAAACTGCGGGCCAAGCGCGTGGAACTGGCCGGGCTGCGCGGCGAGCACGCGGCGCTCCTGCGCCGGTACGCCACCGCCGAGACCGAGCGGGCGAGCGCCCTGGAGCGCCGCCGGCTGCTGGCCATCGAGGCGGCCGCGGCCCCCGCCGCCGCGGCACCGAAGGAACTCCCCGCCGTCTCCGAGGAGCGCACCGCCGCCGGCGCGCCCACCCCGGTCGGCTACGCCCGGGCCAACGCGGCCCTGGGGGCGCTGGCCCGCAAGGCGAAGACCCCGGCCCTGCCCGCCCCGCCCAGGCCGCCGGCCGCGCCGGTTCCGGCGCCCGCGCCCTCCTCCACCGCCCCCGCCGCCCCCGCCTCCTCCGCTGCCGCCCAGGCGCCCTCCCGGGCTCCGGCGCCCGCCGCCGTACCGCCCGCCGCCGCACCGCCCGCCCCCGGCCCTGTTTCCGGCGCGGCCGGCGGCCACGCCCGTCCGGTGCCCTCCGGCGCGGCGGCGGCGCCCGCGCGCCGGCTGGCGGCGGCCGTCGCCCCGTACGCGGCCCAGCGGCGGTCGGCGTCCCGCGTCGAGGGCGGCTTCGACTTCTTCGGCACCAAGAACGCCGCCCAGGCCCGCGCCGTGATCGAGGCGGTCCAGAACGAGGACCTGGCCGACGTGGTCGGCGCCGAGGTCCTCGCCGCGCACAAGGCCGAGGCCGCGCGGAGCACCACCGAGCCCCGGTTCAAGCCGGCCACCGCGGAGACCCGCGCGGTGGGCCAGGTCATCGACCTGACCGCACACGACGAGACCGAGCCGATCGACGTGGCCCGGCTGCGCACGGCGATCTCCTAGAGCTGCCCCCAGCAGGGCCGGCGGCGATGCCCCGGCCCCGCTCGGCGGCGCAGAACCTGACCAGCCGGGCCGGACGGGCGCCCGTGGACGGGGATCAGAACAGCGGCAGCTGCCCCGGGTGTTCGGACAGGACGAAGCCGTCCAGGGTCGGCGCGCAGGCCCCGAGCATCACCCTGGCCCGGGAGCCGGGGCAGGACACCAGGTCGCCGCGGCCGCTCGCGCCGGGAGGGTCGTGGCGGGCGATCCGGCCCGCGGTGACGGCGCAGTCGCGGCCGCAGGCGGGGCAGGCCCGGCGAGGGGAGTGGGACATGGCCCCAGTCTGCCCTGCCGCACCGACACCGACGTGACCACTCCTCCAGCCGGAGCTGCCCGGTCAGGCCCCGGGCCCCGTCAGGCCCCCGCGGCCCGCCGGGACAGCCATGCCTCGTGGGACCGGCACGCCGCGGCCCACAGCGCCGTCCGGTCCGCCGGGGTCAGGTCGTCGAGCCGCCGCCCGAAGACGCCCTCGACCACCGCGTGGAACTCCTCCTGCCCGGCCAGCTCGCGCTCGCTCGTTCCCTTCGCCGGATCGATCCGGCTCAGCACCCGCCCCCGCAGCACGTCCACGCCGTCCGCGTCCCGCCGCAGCAGCGCGAGGGTCCGTACGAAGGGCGATTCGGCGTCGGTGGAGAGCCGGGTGTCCATCGCCGCGAAGTCGGCCATGGCCGCCGGAGCGTCGCGGAAGTTCACCCGGGGCATCGGCCCGCCGGGATTGCGGTAGGTCCAGCCCGGGCCCTCGCCCTCCAGCGGCTCCAGCCGTTCCATCGTGTACCGGAACCGGCCCTGCCCGTACGTGCCCTCGCGCAGCGGCAGCGGCTCGTGCGGGCCGTCGCCGAGCCCGGTGTCCACGAAGTACCCCGTCCCGCCGACCCGGACGGTCAGGGCGAGGTGGTCGCCGCTCACCGTGCGGGAGGCGGCGTCCGCGGTGACCCCGCCGGCGTGGCGGGTGACCGCGTAGCCCAGGGACTCCAGGAGCAGCGCGAAGGCGCCGTTGAGGTGGAAGCAGTAGCCGCCGCCCCCGGCGGCGATGCGCCGGGCCGACCGCTCGGGGTCGATCCCGGGCGGCCGGCCGAGCTGGATGTCGAGGTTGTCGTAGGCGACGCGTTCCAGGTGCGCCCGCTGGAGGGCGAACAGTCCCTCGGCGCAGGGGACGCCCGGATCGGTGACGCCGAGCCGCCGCAGGTAGCCGGCGCGTATGCCAGGACTCATCCGGCCACCCTAGAGCGCGGCGGCCGGGAAGCGCGGGGAGCGGCCGCTACTTGTCGATGTCGCCGACGACGAAGAACAGCGAGCCGAGGATCGACACCATGTCCGCGACGAGCTGCCCGGGCAGCAGTACGGCGAGGGCCTGGATGTTGTTGAAGGAGGCACTGCGCAGCTTCAGCCGGTACGGGGTCTTCTCGCCCTTGGACACGAGGTAGTACCCATTGACGCCGAGCGGGTTCTCCGTCCAGGCGTACGTGTGCCCCTCGGGCGCCTTGAGCACCTTGGGCAGCCGCTGGTTGACCGGCCCCGGCGCCAGTTCCGCCATCCGGTCCAGGCACGCGACGGCCAGGTCCAGCGCGTTGTGGGTCTGGCCCAGCAGGACCTCGAAGCGGGACAGACAGTCGCCCCCGGTGCGCGTGACCACCTTCAGGACGTCCTGGAGCTCGCCGTAGGCGAGGTACGGCTCGTCGCGGCGCAGGTCGAAGTCGACGCCGGAGGCGCGGGCGATCGGGCCGGAGACGCCGTACGCGTGGACCGCCTCGGCGGACAGCACCCCGACGCCGCGCGTGCGGCCGCGGAAGATCTCGTTCCCGTGGACCAGCTTGTCGTAGACGTCCATCCGGGTGCGGACGTCGGCGACGGCGGCGCGGGCCCGGCCGAGCCAGCCGGCCGGGAGGTCCTCCTTGAGGCCGCCGACGCGGTTGAACATGTAGTGCATGCGGCCGCCGGAGATCTCCTCCATGACGGCCTGGAGCTCCTCGCGCTCGCGGAACGCGTGGAAGATCGGCGTGATGCCGCCCAGTTCGAGCGGGTACGAGCCGAGGAACATCAGGTGGTTCAGCACCCGGTTCAGCTCGGCCAGCAGGGTCCGCATCCACACGGCCCGCTCGGGGACCTCCATGCCGAGCATCCGCTCGACCGCCATGACCACGCCCAGCTCGTTGGAGAACGCGGACAGCCAGTCGTGGCGGTTCGCGAGCATCACGATCTGCCGGTAGTCGCGGGCCTCGAAGAGCTTCTCGGCGCCGCGGTGCATGTAGCCGACCACCGGTTCGGCGGTGACGATCCGCTCCCCGTCCAGGACGAGGCGGAGCCGCAGGACGCCGTGCGTGGAAGGGTGCTGGGGGCCGATGTTGAGCACCATGTCGGTGCTCTCCGCCGCCCCGCCGATGCCGACCGTGGTCTCCGTCATGCGGGCATTGTCTCAGCAGGAAGAGCGCGGCCGTCGATCCGTCCGGCCCGACGGCCCGCCCGCCTAGGGTGGACGCATGGAAACGGGGACGACGGGTGGGACGGGCGGGCCCGAGTGGGTGGGGCTGCCGGGCGGGCTCCTCACGCTGAGGCGGCTGCTGCTGGTGATCTGGATGACGCTGCTCGCGGCGGTGACCGCGGTCGTACTGGGCCTGGCGGTCGGTCCGGCGTGGGCGGCGGCCGGGGGCGTCTGGCTCGCGGTGCTGGCCTGGGGCTGGGTGCTGCTGGGCCGCAACTGGCGGTCGTGGCGGTACGCGGAGCGCCCCGACGACCTGCTGATCAGCCGGGGCGTGCTCTGGCGGGAGCAGACGGTGGTCCCGTACGGGCGGATGCAGCTGGTCGAGGTGACCTCGGGCCCGCTGGAGCGGCGGTTCGGGCTGGCCTCCGTCCAGCTGCACACGGCGGCCGCGGCGACCGACGCCAAGATCCCCGGGCTGGTGCCGGCCGAGGCGGAGCGGCTCCGCGACCGGCTCACCGCGCTCGGCGCGGCACGGTCGGCGGGCCTGTGACCCCGGGCCGGACGGGAGAGGACCCGGTGGCGGCGGAGCCCGCGGCCGTGGAGCCCGCGGCCTCCGAGCCGGCGGCCCCCGAGCCCGCGGCCTCCGAGCGGCGGCTGCATCCGTTCACCCCGCTGCGCCGGGCGTGGGTGCCGATCGCCGCGACCGTCGGCGTGATCGTCCAGCAGGGCGACCGGGCGGGGGAGTGGGTCGCGGACCTGTCCGCCCTGCTGCGCGTCCTGACCCTGCTGGCACTGGTCCTCGTCTTCGGCCTGTACGGGTTCCTGAGCTGGTGGTTCACGCACTTCGCGGTGACCGACACCGAACTGCGCATCCGCACCGGGCTGCTCTTCCGCCGCACCGCGCACATCCGCCTCGACCGGCTCCAGGCAGTGGACGTGACCCGGCCGCTGCTGGCCCGGCTCACCGGGGTCGCCTCCCTGCGGCTCGACGTCATCGGGACCGACGACAAGGACGAGCTCGCCTTCCTCGGCGAGAAGGAGGCCGTCGCCCTGCGCGCCGAACTCCTCGCCCGCGCCGCGGGCTTCACCCCCGAGGAGGCCGTGACGCTGGGCCAGGCCCCCGAACGGGAGCTGCTGCGCGTCAGCCCCCGCGACATCGCCGTCTCGCTCGCGCTGAGTCTGAGCGTGCTCGCGGCGCTGGCCGGCGGGGTCCTGGCGCCGGTGTTCGTCTGGTGGATCAGCTCCAGCCCGTGGGCGGCCGTCGTGACCCTGCTCCCGATGCTCGGCGCCGTCTGGGCGGGCAGCGTGGGGCGGTTCCTCACCGAGTACGACTGGACGGTCGCGGAGTCCCCCGACGGCCTGCGCCTGGACCACGGGCTGCTGGACCGGGCGCACGAGACCGTGCCGCCGGGGCGCGTGCAGACCGTACGGATCGTGGAGCCGCTGCTGTGGCGGCGGCGGAACTGGGTGCGGGTGGAGCTGGCCGTGGCGGGCTCCAAGAACGACGTCCTGGTCCCGGTGGCCTCGCGGGACGCCGCGTACGCCGTGGTCGCCCGGGTCCTGCCCGGGGTGGACCTCGCGGCGCTGGTCTTCGAGGGCTCGCCGCGCTCCGGGTCGCGCTGGGTGGTCCCGCTGTGGTGGAAGGGGTACGCCCTGGCCGTCTCCCCGGACGTGTTCGCCGCCCGGCACGGCCGCCTGTGCCGCCGTACGGAGATCGTCCCGCACGCCAAGGTGCAGAGCGTCCGCCTCTCCCAGGGCCCCTGGGAGAGGGCCCGGGGGCTGGCCGACGTCCAGGTCGACACCGGCGCCAACGGCACCGTGACGGCCCGGCTGCGGGCGGCGGACGAGGCCGCGGAGCTGCTGCACGCGCAGGCCGCCCGCTCGCGCACCTCCCGCGCCTCGGCCCGCCCGGACCGCTGGATGACGTGAGGCCCGGGCGGGACGGCGTGGCGGCGGTACTGCGGGGCGGCGGCGGCACGGAGGGTCGGGCCGTCCTAGGCCGCCGGGCCGCCGCCCGCGCGGACCAGGCCGGTCTCGTACGCGAGGACGACGACCTGGACGCGGTCGCGCAGCCCGAGCTTGGTCAGGATGCGGCCCACGTGTGTCTTGACGGTGGCCTCGGAGAGGACGAGCCGGGCCGCGATCTCGCCGTTCGACAGGCCCTGGGCGACCAGCAGCATGACCTCGCGCTCGCGCTCGGTCAGCCGGTCGACCTCCTTGTTCCGCGGTTCCTCCGTGGTCGTCGGCAGCATCGGCGCGAACCGGTCCAGCAGCCGCCGCGTCGTGGACGGGGCGACGACGGCGTCGCCGCTGTGCACGGAGCGGATCGCCGCCAGCAGCTCGGCCGGCGGGACGTCCTTCAGCATGAAGCCGCTCGCACCCGCCTTGAGCCCGGAGAAGGCGTACTCGTCCAGGTCGAAGGTGGTCAGGATGATCACCTTGGGGTGCTCGGGCGGTTCGCAGATCCGCCGGGTCGCCTCGACCCCGTCGAGCTTGGGCATGCGGACGTCCATCAGCACCACGTCCACCGTGGTGGCCCGGAGCACCTCCAGCGCCTCCAGGCCGTTGCCCGCTTCGGCGACGACCTCCATGTCCGGCTGGGCGGCGAGCACCATGCGGAAACCGGTGCGCAGCAGCACCTGGTCGTCGACGAGCATCACGCGGATGGACATCAGTTACCTCGTCCTCTTCAACTTCAAGAACTCCATGGACTTCACGTTCAACTCTTCTTCAGGGGAAGCAGCGCGCTGATCCGGAAGCCGCCGCCCGGCCGGGGTCCGGTGTCCAGGGTTCCCCCGACCATACCGATCCGCTCGCGCATGCCGATCAGCCCGTGTCCCGCGCCGTCGGCGCCGCCGTCCTCGTACAGCTCGTGCGCGGCGCCCCGGCCGTCGTCCTCGACGAGCAGGCCCAGGCCGTCGTCGAAGTAGACCAGCCGGACGCTGGCCCGCGCCTCCGGGCCGCCGTGCTTGCGGGTGTTCGTCAGCGCCTCCTGGACGATCCGGTACGCCGTCAGCTCCACCCCGCTGGGCAGCTTGCGCGGCGCTCCCTCGATCTCGAAGTCCACCGAGAGCCCGGCCGCCCGTACCTGCTCGACCAGGACCTCGATCTGCTCGACGTCCGGCTGCGGCACGTAGTCCTCGGACTCCTGGGGCTCGCCGGTCCGCAGTACGCCCAGCAGCCGGCGCATCTCGGCGAGGGCCTGGCGGCCGGTGCCGGAGATGGTCTGGAGGGCCTCCTTGGCCTGCTCGGGGGCCACGTCCATGACGTACGCGGCGCCGTCGGCCTGGACCACCATCACCGAGACGTTGTGCGCGACGACGTCGTGCAGCTCACGGGCGATCCGGGCGCGCTCGGCGGCCACGGCCACCTTGGCCTGGGCCTCGCGCTGGTTCTCCAGCCGTTGGTTGCGCTCGATGAGCTGGGCGTAGTAGGCCCGGCGGGTGCGCAGCGAGTCGCCCGCCACCCAGGCGAGGGCGAAGGGGACGATCACGAAGAGGGCGAAGAGGACGCTCTCCGGGTCGCTGAGGCCCTTGTCCACGCCGAAGCGCAGGAAGTACAGCGGCGAGGCCAGCAGCCCGACGCCCAGCGCGGTGCGCGAGATCCAGCGCGGGAGGTCGCCCGCGGCCACGGTGTAGAGGATCACGAGCATCGCGGCGTCGGTGAACTGCGCCTCGATGCCGAGGGCGAGCTGGTAGAGGCCGGCGCCGAGGGCCAGCCAGAACATCGCCTGCGTCCACTTGCGGCGCAGCGCCACGACGGCGGTCATCGCCAGGGTCACGGGGACCGCGGCGAGCCGGAGGCCGGTGCTCGCGCTCATCGACGCCACGTTCAGCATCGAGAACCCGAAGAAGAAGACGGCCCAGAAGCTGTCGACGCCCGTCGGGTGTCTGCGGAGGAATTCGTAGAGGCGCTGCACGTAACCCAGCGTAGGGAAAGGAGATAGGTGCTGGAGTCAACCACAGGTGCGACCTTGCACCGGGGGCGTACTCCCGAAGGTGGACCCTGAGCTTAGCCTTGGTGCGATGAGCACCCAGGGTGAACGCGCGATTCCGGTCCGCTGGCGGGCGGCGATGGAGGCCGCGCTGTACGGCCCCGGCGGCTTCTACGTGCGTCCGGACGGCCCGGGGCCCGCCGGGCACTTCCGGACCTCGGTGCACGCCTCCGGGCTGTACGCGGGCGCGGTGGCCCGGCTCCTGCTCCGGGTGGACGCCGCCCTCGGGCACCCGCCGGAGCTGGACCTCGTCGACGTGGGCGCCGGGCGCGGGGAACTGCTGGCCGGGGTGCTCGCCGCGCTGCCGGCGCGGACGGCCGCGCGGGTGCGCCCGTACGCCGTGGAGCGGGCGGAGCGGCCGCCGGGGCTCGACCCGCGGATCGGCTGGGGCGCCGTACCGCCCGAGCGCACGATCGGGCTGCTCTTCGCCAACGAGTGGCTGGACAACGTGCCGCTGGAGGTGGCGCAGGACGGGCGGTACGTCCTGGTCGCCCCGGACGGTACGGAGACCCCCGGCGGCCCCCTCGACGACGCGGACCGGGCCTGGCTGGAGCGCTGGTGGCCGGGCGGCGGCCGGGCGGAGGTGGGCCGCACCCGGGACGAGGCCTGGGCGGCGGCCGTGGCCACCGTGGAGCGGGGCCTGGCGGTGGCGGTGGACTACGCCCACGTACGGGAGGCACGGCCCCCGTACGGGACGCTGACGGGCTTCCGGGCGGGCCGGGAGGTGGCGCCGGTCCCGGACGGCGGCTGCGATGTGACGGCGCACGTGGCCCTGGACGCGTGCGCGGGGCCGGGCGCGGTGCTCCTGACCCAGCGGGAGGCCCTGGCGGACCTCGGCGTCTCGGGGGCCCGGCCCCCACTGGCGCTGGCCTCCACGGACCCGGCGGCCTACGTCCGCGCCCTGGTGGCGGCCGGCGAGGCGGCGGAGCTGACGTCGCCGGCGGGCCTGGGCGCGTTCGGCTGGCTGGTCCAGCCGGCGGGCATCGCGGCGTGGCCCGCGGCCGGAGCCGCCGCCGGGCACGGCTGAGGGGCCGGAACCCCCACGGGATCCCGGCCCCTCCTCCCCCGGGGCGGGCGACCGCTGTGGGCCACCCGCCTCCGGCTGTTGCCTACTGCTTGATCTCGTCGTGGCCCGGGTGCAGGCCGCCGCCACCGCCGCTGCCGCCGGGGGTCGGCACCGAGACGACCGGCTTGGCCAGCGGGGCCAGGTCGTGCGCGTAGTGGCCGACCGCGTCCGCGATGACGTCGACGTTGATGTCGAGCGCCTTCTGGTCGATGTTGGTGATGTCGTCACCCTTGCCGTGGTAGTTCACGTCGTAGGCGACACCCGCCTGACCACCGAACTTCGCGGCCTCCTCGGGCGTCTTGATGCCCTCGGCGCCGGTGAACGTACCGCCGGACGGGATGCCGACCTCGATGAACGGGCCGTAGTCCGAGCGGCCGGAGAAGTCCGTGCCCGCGTGCGGGATCTTCTTCGAGTCGAGGAAGTCGGTGATCCCCTTCTCCAGCTGGGCCGAGCCCGCCGGGCCGGGGCCCGCGCCGGTCGCGTCCGAGTCGTCGCCGTCGTAGACGAAGTACGCGGCGTTCGGCGAACCGATCATGTCGAAGTTCAGGTAGAGCTTGATCTGCTTCTTCTGGGCGTCGGTCAGGCCGGCGACGTACGCCTCGGAGCCGAGCAGGCCGAACTCCTCGGCCGACCACCAGGCGAACTTGACCTTGTTCTTGATCTTCGTCTGGCTGCTCGCCAGGCGCTGCGCGACCTGGAGGATGCCGGCCGAGCCGGAGCCGTTGTCGTTGATGCCGGGGCCCACCGCGACCGAGTCGAGGTGCGCGCCCAGGAAGACGGTGTTGTCCGCGTCGCCGCCGCGGGTCTCGGCCACCACGTTGTACGTCTTGCGGTTCTCGCGCAGCTCGCGGATGTCGAGGGTGACCTCGACCGGGCCGGCCGCGGCGTCGGCGGTGAGCTGCTCGCCCTCGGCCTGGGAGACGCCGCCGGTCGGGACCTTGCCCGCGGCCGGGTCGCCGAGGGTGCCGTTCAGGGCGCCCGCCGTGTTGTTGAAGATGATCGCGCCGACCGCGCCGGCCGCCGCCGCGTTCTCCTGCTTGACCGCGAAGGTGCAGCCGCCGCGCTTGACCAGGGCGATCTTGCCGGTGAAGGCGCCGGCGGCGAAGTCGCCGGGCTCGCAGCCGTTGGTGCCGTCGGCGTCGACCGGGGCGACCGCGAGCGGGGCCGTGACGCCCTCCTCCGGACCGCTCTTCGTGTACGTCATCAGGTGGATCGGGACGTCGCGCCCGTTGGAGCCGTTCACCGTGAGCGTCTCGGCGACGGTCTCGACGTACACGAAGTCGAACTCGTTCTTCGTGACCTTGTACCCGGAGGCGCGCATCACGGCCTCGACGTACTGGGCGGACTGCACGTGACCCTTCGAGCCGGCCACGCGGGTGCCCTTGTTGTAGTCGGCGATCGCCTGGAAGACCTTCAGGTGGTTGTTGGCTCCCTTACCGGTCGCCTCCTTGACCAGCTTCTTGGCGAGCGCGTCACCCTTGGCGCGGTCGCTCTGCGGGCCGCCGGTGGCACCGGCCGGCCCGGCGAGCAGCAGGGGGGAGACAAGGGCCGCGGCCGCCAGGGCGGCGGTTGCTGCGGCTATACGGCGTGAGGGCATGTAGGTCCTTCCACGACAAAAGACGAGCAGAGCAGGTCAGGCGGAGCGGTGGGACGGAGTACCGTGCGCGAGGGTCGGCGGCAGCGGTGGTCGCACGTTAAACAGCAAGTGGCCACTCTGGCCAGAGTTTTCACTGATTCCGGTTTATGAATTCCGTATATCGGTGAATCTGCGCCGATCAAAACAGGCCAAAGCCAGGCCCCGTTCGGCCAAGGTCGGGCCTGGTCCGGGCAGGTTCAGGCCATGTGCCGGCCACGAGGGGGCCGCCGGCCGTCGGCCGGGCCCTCAGCGCAGGATGCCCTCGATGAAGTCCGACCCGATGCGGGCGACGGCCGCCAGGTCCAACTGGTGCTGGACGTAACGGCCCTGGCGCCGCGTGTGCATCAGCCCGGCCTTCTTCAGGACGGCCAGGTGTCGTGACACCTCCGGCGCGGTGATCCCGTACACGGCCGCCAGCTCGCTCGTCGTGTACGGGGCCCGGGCCAGGCTCCGGCACAGCCGCATCCGCATGGGATGCGCCAGCGCCTCCATCCGCAGCTGCAGCAGCTCCACCGAGCCCGGCGCGGAGGCCGGTCCGGGCGAGCCGAGCGGATAGTGGATCACCGGCCGCCAGCCCGGTGCGTGCAGCACGAGCAGGTGCGGCCAGCCGAAGTTGGTCGGCACGAGGACCAGGCCGCTGCCTATTCGGGGGTCGGTGGCGGTGGTCGAGCCGTTCACCATCTTGTCGGCGGTGACGGTGGTCAGCGCCTCGTCGACGCTGAGCGCGGAGGAGACCTCCTTCAGCGCCGCGGGCAGGCCCTTGCGCCGCAGCACCTCCGCCTTGTGCCGGGCGTCGGCGCTCTGCCCGGGCTCGATCCGCTTCCAGGTCTCCGCGAAGAACGCCTCGTCGCAGTCCTCCAGGAGCCGCCGCATCCACACCCGGACCCCGGCGGTGTCGTCCAGCAGCCGGACCGAGAAGGCCAGCTGGCGCGGGCCCCGCGCGGCAGACGCCTCCAGAGCCCTGGTCCGGGCCGCCGGGTCGGTGAGCGGCGAGGGACCGCCGCCCTCGTTGTAGAGCGCCAGCCAGCAGTGCTCCAGGGCGGCCATCACGAACTGCTCGTCGTCCATGTGGTCGAGGACGTCGAGCTCCCCGGCCAGGGTCGAGGCGGGCCGGCCGCTCCCGCCGGGGGTGCCGGCGAAGGCCATGAAGATGTCGGAGAAGGAGCTGCGCCACATGAAGTCCGCCTCCAGCAGCCGGTCCGCGAGGTCCGGGTCCAGCGCGGCGGCGGTGGCGGTCGTCCACGAGGTCAGCCGGGGGTGGTGGGAGGGCTGCGCGAGCGCGTGCAGGGCCATGCAGAGCTCCGCGAGCGGAGAGGGCGCGAAGGTGATCCGCTCCGCGGGGAGCCCGGCGATGTCGATGGTGACGCTCATCAGCCCATTCTGCCGGTGGGACCGCCCGCCGGGGCGCGGGGGGCGGGGCCGGACGGCCTACCGGCGGTCCGCCGCCACCCGCCGCCGCGACCCGCCGCGACCCACCGCCGCGACCCACCGCCGCGACCGCCCCGCCCGTCGATTGACGGCGGCCGTCAATCGGCGCGCGAGGGGTCCGCGGCGGGGTCAGGGTGGAGGCATGAGCGCCATCGAGCAGTACCTCATCGACACCTACCGGGCGTCCCGGCACGGCGACCCGATGCCCCCGCCCCCGGGCCGGGACGACATCGCCGCACTGCGCGCGGTCCGGTCCCACGCCCAGGCCGAAGCCGTCCTGGAGGGCCGCCCGGCCGGGCACCCGTGGCGGGCCGCCCTGCTGCGGCTGCTGCGGCACCCCGGAGGGCCCGGCGGGGCCTGCGCCACCCCCCGGGGGTGACGCGGGCGACGCCCGGCTACTCGAAGTTGGGCGCGTTGCGCTCGTACACCAGCCGCAGGCCGATCAGGGTCAGCCACGGCTCGTGGTCGTCGATCACCGCGGACTCGCCGAGGACGATCGGCGCCAGGCCGCCCGTCGCGATCACCCGGACGTCGTCCGGGTCTCCGTTCGGGCCCGCCAGCTCCTTCGCCATCCGGGCGACGATCCCGTCGACCTGGCCCGCGAAGCCGTAGACCACGCCCGACTGCATCGCCTCGACCGTGGACTTGCCGATCACGTTGCGCGGCCGGGCCAGCTCGATCTTCCGCAGCTGGGCGCCCCGTACGCCGAGGGCCTCCATCGAGATCTCGATGCCCGGGGAGATCACCCCGCCCACGTACTCGCCCTTCGTGGACACCGCGTCGAACGTGGTGGCCGTGCCGAAGTCCACCACGATCGCCGGACCCCCGTAGAGCTCGACCGCCGCGACCGCGTTGATGATGCGGTCCGCGCCGACCTCCTTCGGGTTGTCCATCAGGATCGGCACGCCCGTCTTGATCCCGGGCTCCACCAGCACCGCCGGCACGTCCCCGTAGTAGCGCCGGGTGACCTCGCGCAGCTCGTGCAGGACCGACGGCACCGTCGAGCAGATCGCGATGCCGTGGATGCCGTCGCCCAGCTCGGTGCCGAGCATCGGGTGCATGCCCATGAGGCCCTGCATCAGCACGGCCATCTCGTCGGCCGTGCGCCGCGGGTCGGTGGAGATCCGCCAGTGCTCGACGATCTCGTCACCGTCGAACAGGCCCAGGACCGTGTGGGTGTTGCCTACGTCGATGGTGAGGAGCACGGGTTACACCGCCTCGCGCAGATCGAGACCGATGTCCAGGATCGGGGAGGAGTGGGTCAGGGCGCCCACCGCCAGGTAGTCCACACCGGTCAGGGCGTAGTCGCGGGCCGACTCCAGCGTCAGGCGGCCGGAGGACTCCAGCGTCGCGCGGCCGGCCACCAGGGCGACGGCCTCGGCGGTCCGCGTGACCGTGAAGTTGTCCAGCAGGATCAGGTCCGCCCCGGCCTCCAGGGCCTCGCCGACCTGCTCCAGGGTGTCGACCTCGACCTCCACGGGCACGTCCGGGAAGGCCTCCCGCACGGCCGCGAACGCCTGCGCGACGCCGCCCGCCGCGATGACGTGGTTGTCCTTGACCAGCGCCGCGTCCGAGAGGGACATGCGGTGGTTGACGCCGCCGCCGCAGCGCACCGCGTACTTCTCCAGCGCGCGCAGGCCCGGGGTGGTCTTGCGGGTGTCGCGGACCTTCGCCGTGGTGCCGTCCAGCACGTCCGCCCACCGGCGGGTGGCCGTCGCGATGCCCGACAGGCGGCACAGGATGTTCAGCGCGCTGCGCTCCGCGGTCAGCAGGTCGCGGGTGCGGGCGCGGACCGACAGCAGCAGCTGCCCGGCCTTGACGGCGTCGCCGTCCTCCGCGTGCCGCTCCACCTCGAAGGACTCGGTGCAGACCACGGAGAACACGGCCTCGGCGATGCGCAGGCCGGCCACGACGCCGTCCTCGCGCGCCACGAAGTCGGCGATGGCCTCGGCGTCCTCGGGCACGGTCGCCACGGTGGTGACGTCCACCCCGCCGTCCAGGTCCTCGGAGAGCGCCATGTGCGCGATGTCCTCGACCTCGATCGGGTCCAGGCCGGCGTCCTCGAGCAGCTGGGCCAGCGCCGGGTCGAGCCCGGTCTCCTCGCCGTCGCCGCAGCCGCAGTCGTCGCCGCAGCCGCCTTCGTTGCCGTCGATCAGGGGGAGTTCGTCGGGGGTGCTCACGGTCACTGCTCCAGGCTCTGGGTGGTGAGGGGGTGTCGTACGGACGGGAAGTCCGCGGAGTCGGTGGGGATGACGACCAGGGCCCGCTTCTCGGTCGCGGAGAGCCGGACGACGAGGTGGCGGCGCCAGTCGGCGTCGTCCCGGTCGGGGTGGTCCTCGCGCCAGTGGCAGCCGCGGGTCTCCACCCGCTGCCGGGCGGCGGCGACCAGGACGCGGGCCACGCACAGCAGGTTCGTGGCCTCCCAGGTGTCCACCCCCGGTTCGGCGGTCTTGCCGTGCGCCTCCAGCTCGTTCAGGGCGGTGGCGTACAGCCCTTCGAGGGCCTCGGCCGCGGTCCGCAGCGATCCGGCCGAGCGGAGCACGCCCGCGCCGTCCGTCATGATCCGCTGGACCTCGTACCGCGCGCCCGCGGGCTGGAGCGGGCCGCTCGCGGGCACCGGGACGCCGGGGCCGCTGCCGGCCGGCGGGGAGGCGACGATGTCGTCGGCGATCCGCTCGGCGAAGACCAGACCCTCCAGCAGGGAGTTGGACGCCAGCCGGTTCGCCCCGTGCACGCCGGTGCAGGCGACCTCGCCGCACGCGTACAGGCCGGGGACCGTGGTGCGCCCCTGGAGGTCGGTGCGGACGCCGCCGGACGCGTAGTGCGCGGCGGGCGCGACCGGGATCGGCTCGGTCACCGGGTCGATGCCGTGCGCGCGGCAGGAGGCCAGGATCGTCGGGAAGCGCTGCTCCCACATCTCGGCGCCGAAGTGCCGGGCGTCCAGGTACATGTGCGCGGCGCCCTGCTCCTGCATCCGGCGCATGATGCCCTTGGCGACGATGTCGCGCGGCGCCAGCTCGGCCAGCTCGTGCTGACCGGTCATGAAGCGCACGCCGTCCGCGTCGACCAGGTACGCGCCCTCGCCCCGGACCGCCTCCGACACCAGCGGCTGCTGCCCCTCGGCGTCCGCGCCGAGGAAGAGCACCGTCGGGTGGAACTGGACGAACTCCAGGTCCGAGACCTCCGCGCCGGCCCGCAGCGCGAGCGCCACCCCGTCGCCGGTGGACACCGACGGGTTCGTGGTGGCGGAGAAGACCTGCCCCATGCCGCCGGTCGCCAGGATCACGGCGGGCGCGTGCACGGCGCCCACCCCGTCGTGCTGGCCCTCGCCCATGACGTGCAGGGTGACGCCGGCCGTACGGCCCCGCGCGTCCTGCAGCAGGTCCAGTACGAGCGCGTTCTCGACGGTCTCGATGCCCGCGGCCTGCACCGCCCCGACCAGCGCCCGGGAGATCTCGGCGCCGGTGGCGTCGCCGCCCGCGTGCGCGATCCGGCGCCGGTGGTGGCCGCCCTCCCGGGTCAGCTCGATCTCGCCGGTCTCGGCGGAGGTGTCGAAGACGGCGCCCGCGGCCATCAGCCGCCGCACCGCGCCCGGGCCCTCGGTGACGAGCAGCCGTACGGCCTCCTCGTCGCACAGGCCCGCGCCCGCGACCAGGGTGTCGTCCAGGTGCTGTTCGGGGGTGTCGCCGTCGCCGAGGGCGGCGGCGATGCCGCCCTGGGCCCAGCGGGTGGAGCCGTCGTCGAGCCGGGCCTTGGTGACCACGACGGTACGGCGGCCCCCGGCCGCGCAGCGCAGCGCGGCCGTCAGGCCCGCGACGCCGGAGCCGACGACCACGACGTCCGCGTCGAGGGACCAGCCGGGGGCCGGGGCGTGCAGCCGTATGCCGGTACCGGCGCCGGTGCCCGCGGTGCCTCTGCCTGGGGTGCTCACGAGTGTGCTCCGAACTCCAATGGGATGTTGTCGATCAGCCGGGTCGTGCCCACCTTCGCGGCGACGGCCAGGACGGCCGGCCCGGTGAACCCGGGGACGGCCTCGGTGAAGTCCCGCGGGTCCACCAGCGCCAGGTAGTCCAGGACGAGGGGCGGCTCGTGGCGGCCCGCCTCCTCCAGCACGTGGCGCGCGGCGGCCCGTACGGCGTCCGGCAGTCCCGCGCCCGCCGCCGACACGGCGTGCGCGTCCGCGGAGGCGCGGATCTCGCCGAGCCGGGCCAGCGCCGAG